>CBHCMH010000125.1:0-6009 GCA_965974445.1 uncultured Rhizorhapis sp. | reverse complement strand
CTCATCGGTATAGAGAACCTGACGCTGTCCGCGAATGATGAATTCGGGCAGGCTTGGATTGTTATTGCTGGGCTTGATCTGCAGATTGGGGACACTGAACTGAAGATCGTTCACTGCAACCACGTTTCGGCGTTCCATGGACGCCGCCGTCAATGTCGTCACGGCGACCGGAATTTTCTGTTGATTTTCCTCGACCCGGCGTGCCGTTACAATGATTTCTTCGAGATTGCTTGCCTGATCGCTCTCCTGGGCCTGCGCGACGCTGGGCGATCCGGACATTGCGATCGCAATACATGCGGCGGAGACGGTGCAGTGGAATACAGATTTTACGGCCCTCATATACATCCTCCCATTTCTATCTCTCCATGACACTGGAGATGATGCGTCGAATTTACCACCGGCGCTCGCCATAGCTTTAGGCCGAACGGACTATGGTGAGCCGATGAGCGAGCTTTCCCGTACTCCGCATGTGATTATCCTTCACGTGAACGGAAGCCCTGGCGGCGGGCCTTGTGCAAGCGAGGGCTGGCCGGGACCGATGTGACCTGCCCGCTACACCAGCTTCCCCGTTGATCGACTGGCCCGCACCAGTCCATGATCTTCTCATGGTCAGGAAGGGCGGCCCCTTCACCGGAAGAGGCCGCCCGTCCGAAATCCGTCACCTGCCTCAATCAAAATGATAAGTAAGGCTAAGACCGTAGGTGCGCGGTTCGCCATAGAGTAGCGTCGTGAAGCCCAGCGCGTTATAATAATTGCCTGCGCCGATCACATATTTCTTTTTCGTCAGGTTGCTGGCGAAGACCGATAGGTCGAAGCGGCTGCCCAGTATGGAATCGATCCCGGCATTCATGTTGAGCAGGCCATATTGCGGAATGACCACGTCCGGATCGATCGCATCCAGGTTCAGATAGCTGCTCTGCCAGCTATAGACCGCCCCGATCCGGAACGTCCCCTTGTCCGCGCCCAGTTCCGTCCGATATTCGCCAGTCAGGCTCAGCTTGTGCTTGGGAGTGTAGGGTAGCTGGAATCCGGTGAAGTCGCCCTGCAGCGTGTTGAAATCACCATATTCCGAATGCAGATAAGAATAGGTCGCACCGACGGTGAGGCCGACGGGAAGCGTCAGACTTGCCTGCGCTTCGATGCCCTTGATCGTGGCCTTGGTCGCGTTGACGACATAGACCGAGACGTTGCCGCCAAAATCTTTGAGTAGCGGACGCTGAATGTTGCTATATTTGTCCCGGAACACCGCTGCGCTGAAATGCAGGCTGGTTCCGCCGCCCAGTGGGACGTTGCCCTTGATGCCGGCTTCCACGTCCTTTACGCGTTCAGGTTCGAACGAAGAGAACTCTGGAACGGGGGGTGCGCCCAAGTTGAAGCCACCGCTCTTGAAGCCGCTGCGCGCGGTGGCGTAGACCATCAGCGCAGGGCTGATCTGATACTCGACCGCAGCAGTGTAGGTTCCGGCGGAGAAGTTGCGGGCATAGTCCACGCGGCAATTGGGATAGACATCCGCAATCAGCGCGCAAGGCCCGCCATCGGCCGGCGCGGCGCCGGTGGGGATGTAGATGTTGGAATAATCGCGGCGCTTGTCGTGCGTGTAACGGTAACCGCCGGTCAGGCGCAGGCCTTCCAGCGCCGCCGCGAGGACGCCCAGGTTCAGCGTTGCCTGGCCATAGCCGGCGAGCGACGTCAGCTTGTCGCCGCGGTCTTCGCGGGTCGGGAGCCCGCCGAAGAACTGCTGGCGGGCGAGGGTGTGCTTGGGGTCATTATGCTGATAATAGCCGCCGGCCGTGAAATCGAGCGCGCCGCCGGCGAGCGATCCGGAAATCTGCAACTCTTCGGTGAACTGATCGATGGCGGGCTGATTGTTTGGCTGGACGCCGCCCCATCCGGGGGTGAACCGGTAATCAAGGACCGGAAGCGGGCTGCCGTCCACATCGTGGCGCCTGTTGGATCGCCACCGGGTATAGCTGACGATATTCTTGAGCCGAAGATCGTCGGCCAGGTCGATCGTGGTGATGTTCACCAGTTGGGTGAGTTCCTGCTTTTCGATCGAATCCGCGCTGAGCGCGGTGCGGCGAATGCCCCACTGGGCTTGCTGATCGGCAAGCGCCGCCAGTGCAGGAAAAACTGCGGCGGCGGGACTGGCGGGATTGACCTTGCTCAGCTTGATCCCGCTACCGTTGCTGTCGAACCGGGAGTGGTTGAAAATCGTCAGATTCTCGAAGGTCTCATTCGGGCGGATCAGTAAAGACACGCGTGCGGCGAACGACTTGACATTATCATAGTCGATCCCGGTCAGGACGTCACGCGTGAAGCCGTCACGCGCCCGATGCTGGAATCCGACACGCAATAGGACCTTGTCGTCCACGACCGGCATGTTGCCGACGGCTTCCATTTCGACATTGTTGAGGTTGCCATATCCCACGCGAATATGGCCGCCCGGATCTTTTTCCGGTCGGGCCGGGCTGAACAGGATCGCCCCGCCTACGGAATTGCGCCCGAAGAGCGTGCCTTGCGGGCCATTCAAGACCTGCACGCTGGCCATGTCGAACATCGCGCCATAGCTGTTGCCGCCACCGGGTACGGGAACCTCGGCGAAATAGGCGACGACCGACGGGTCGGTGCCGTAGGTGGTGCCCTGGCCGCGAAGGGTATAGTTGTTGGCCCCGCGATCGGTATTGGTCGTGACCGTAAAGGAGGGCGTGAGATATTGCACGTCCTGAACGCCGCCCAGATGCTGATTCGCGATAGCCGTTGCGCTGACCACGCTGACCGACAGAGGAACGCGATCCAGCCGTTCTTCACGGCGTCTGGCGGTGACGACGATATCACCTGACGCGGCGGGTTGGGCGACGTCGGCCGAAGATTCCTGCGCCCCGGCGAAAGCGGGCGCAAGTGCCATAACGAGCGTCAATGCCACGCACGGCAATTGCGTATCCATCATGTGCATACCCCTCTCTATCCTGTTTCTTATTACCTATGCGTCGCGCCATGCCGCGACCTCGTCCAACCTGACTAGGAGTTGGCGTTGCAGAGCGACTATCTGTCTGTGCAGCGGTGATAACCACCGCCGGAATGTCCGAAAAGGCGGCCTCATGGCTAATTTCCTGTTGGTGCATGGTGGATTTCATGGCGGATGGTGTTGGGACGCGGTCGTGCCTCTGCTGGAAAAGGCCGGTCACACCGCATTGGCACCAGATCTTCCAGCCATGGGTTCCAACACTGCGATTTCACCTGCGGAGGTCACCCTGGCGCTCTGGGGCGATGCTATCGCACAGATCGCGATCGCCGCACCCGAACCGGTCATCCTGGTGGGCCACAGCCGAGGTGGCATCGTCATCAGTGAAGCGGCGGAGCGGGCTCCGGAAGCGGTGGCCGGACTCGTCTATTGCTCGGCAATGTTACTGGAAGACGGCGACAGCCTGATGGTGGCCAGCAGTCGGCTGATGCCGCATTTCTCGCCGCGTGTCATCGTGTCGGAAGACGGCGCTTCTATAAATATTGATACCGGCGTCGTTCAGGAGATATTTTATAACCGCACCGGGCAAGACGTCGCGCGAAGGGCGATCGCGCGGCTGACGCCCGAGCCGATACGGCCCAATACAACACCCATCCACATCACGGCGGAACGCTTCGGCAGCATCCCCCGAAGCTTTATCGAGTGCTCCGACGATAATGCCATCCCCCTGACCGTTCAGCGCGCGATGCAGGCTGCGCTGCTATGCAACCCGGTCATGCTGCTGGAAAGCGATCATTCGCCGTTTTTCAGCGCCCCGGAAGCGCTGACGGAAGCCTTGGTTCGCATCGCCAACATCTGGGGTCGCTGATCGGGGCACCGGAGCCTCGCTTCGCGCGCTTCACCCCGGTCGGGCCTTGCCGGGCCCGTAGTCGGATCAATCGGGCTGGCTGTCCAGAAAAGCGATGAGGTCGGCCGCAAACGCCTCCGGCGCTTCCATCGCGGCGAAATGCCCGCCGGCGGCCATCTCCGTCCAGCGCACGATATTATAGCGACGCGCCGCCAGCGACCGGTCGGCCAGCGGATAAAATTCGCCGGGAAAGCGCGCGATCGCCGTCGGCACTTTGACCCGTCCTTCCTTGCCCTCTTCATGGGACGGGCCGTGATACATCCAGATCGATGAAATCACCGAGTCCGTGACAAGATAGGTCATCATGTTGGTAATCAGCTGATCGATTTGGAAGCCGCTAACCCCTGTCCTCCGCCAGTCGCTCCATCCGTGAAATTTTTCGAGCGTCCATGCCGCCCAGCCGAGGGGATTATCGTGCAGCGCAAGCGCCAATGTCTGCGGCTTCGTCCCTGCTGATGTAGATAGCCCGATTCGGGATAGGTGAGCGATGCGAGTTGTTGCCAATAGGCTTGCAGTTCCGGATCGGCCGATGGTCCAGGAGCGTCGGGCAGGTAGAAGTTGAGGTGGAGGCTCGCAACGGCATCGGCATGCCCGATGCCCAGCTGCGTCGCGACCAGCGATCCGAAATCGCCCCCCTGGGCATGGAAGCGGGGATATCCCAGAACATCCACCATCAGCCCGCGCATCAGCGTCGCCATGGCCTTTTCCCCCAAGGGGCGAGGCGGCTTGCCGGACCATCCAAAGCCGGGAATGGAAGGCACGACGAGCGGATAGCACGCATCCAGAAGAAGGGGGATGACAGCCTGAAACTCGACGATCGAACCCGGCCAACCATGCATCAGCAGAATGGGCAGTCGTCCGGTCTCGCCGCCGGGTGCGGGAATATGATAGAAATGCAGCAGCACGCCATCCACCTCGGCCAGCGCCTGCGGCCAGCGGTTCAGCATCGCTTCCTGCGCCCGCCAGTCATAATCGTTGCGCCAAT
Source organism: uncultured Rhizorhapis sp. (assembly GCA_965974445.1). Lineage (GTDB taxonomy): Bacteria > Pseudomonadota > Alphaproteobacteria > Sphingomonadales > Sphingomonadaceae > Rhizorhapis. Next base: position 1,155 of record CBHCMH010000125.1, on the reverse strand, counting down.
GATCGACAAAGGCGCGAAGACTGGAAGCGTCGGTGCCATAGCGCCAGTCCCTGTCGTCCTGTGGCGCATAGCCGATGCGGGTGTCGGCGAGCTTGCGGTCGATCCGGTCGAGCGTGGACTGCTCCACATCGATGACAAAGGGGCGAGGGGTCGTCATCTGTCCTGCCCCATGCTCCGGAAGGCCGGCACAATGGGGGTGGCAATCGAAAAGCCGCCGTCCATCACGAGGACATGGCCGGTCAGGAAAGCGGCGGCGGGCGACAGGAGAAAGGTGATCGCCTTAGCAATTCCGTCAGCAGTCCCAAGCTCCGCCGTCATATGATGATGCCGCAGCATGTCCAGCATTGCCGGATCAAATGCCGTCTGTGCCGCCGGCGTCATCACCAGACCGGGCGCGACGCAATTGCTCCTGATGCCCTGCTTGCCATATTGCACCGCGATCGATCGCGACAGGCCGAGCAGGCCCGCCTTTGCAGTGCCGTAACAGGTCCTGGTATCTTCCCCGCGCAAGCCGCCAACCGACGCGACATGGACGAAGGCGCCGCCGCCGCGATCGATCATCGAGGGTATGGCGGCGCGGGACAACAGCGCTGGTCCGATCAGATTGACCGCCAGCAACTCCTGCCATAATGCCGCGTCGATATCCGCGACCTGTTCGTCCCGGCCGTCCGTCCGCACGGCGTTGTTGACGACAAGGTCGATGCCGCCCTCATCATCGATGACCGCTCCCGCCAGGGCCGCGATGCTGACAGGATCGCCCATGTCGACTGGCCTGACGACGCAATCCAGGCCGTCCCGGCGCAGCGAGGCCTGCGCGCCGAGACTTCCCGGTTCGTCGATATCCGCCATCCAGACCCGAGCGCCGGATGCCGCCAGGCTTCGGACCGTCGCAAAACCTATGCCGGAGGCGCCCCCCGTCACGATCGCGACCTGGCCATCCAGTCTTGTGTCCATTCCGCACCCTTCTTCAGCCTGGAGAGACGACTCCGCCAGCCATCGGCCCAAGGGCGCAGCGAAGCGCAGATGGCGGAAGCTCAGGTTCCGCCATCATCGCAGCTTGTTCAGGCCGCGATGCGATCGCTCGCATCGAGGAAGCGGGCAGCCAGTTCGCCGGTCAGTTCCCCGTCCCGCTGCGCCAGAACCCCATTGACGAAC
>CBHCMH010000124.1:0-6041 GCA_965974445.1 uncultured Rhizorhapis sp. | reverse complement strand
CGATCGCGTCCTTCAGCGCCCGCGAATTGGGAGTCTGCACCAGCACCAGCCCGATGCCGAAAAACAGCGCGAAGAACATCACCGCCAATATGTCGTTGGTGCTCATTGCCGCGATGATGTTGGACGGCACGATATTGACCAGTGCATCGATGCCGGTCGGCGTTTCCCCTGACCGGTCGAGGATCGCCTTTGCCCCGTCGCCCGCACCGGCGAGCAATTGCCGCGCAACGCCCGGATTGACGCCCTGCCCCGGCTGGAACAGATTGACGACCGCCAGACTGACGGCCACGGCGATGGTGGACACCAGCACCGTATAGATCAGGGTCCGCACACCCACACGGCGGAGGGAACGAATTTCCCCCATCTCCGCGATGCCGATGACAAGCGCGGAAAAGAGCAGCGGGATGACCAGCATGAACAGCAGCCGCAGGAAAATCTGGCCAATGGGCTCGGTCACATAATTGGTAACCGTTTCCACCCAAGCCGCGTCCCGCGCGCCGACATGAACGGCAAGGCCGAGGATCAGGCCGGCAAGGAAGCCGATCAGCATCTGCCATTGCAGGGAGATGCCTTTTTTGCCGCTGCCTGAAATGCCTTCGGTCATTGCGATACCTCCGCTTTACCAGCCGTGCCCCTGCGAAAGCGAGACCTTTGCATAATTCGTCCATTCACGAATTTTCGTCGTTCCCGCGAAGGCGGGAACCCATCTCCCGACGTAAAATCAAGCGGTAGGATTAGGAGATGGATCCCCGCCTTCGCGGGGATGACGGTAAAAAACCATCTCGCGAAAATCCCGCGAAAGCAGCAGCACGTTGCAAGTCATCCACACTGCGCCCGATGCAGCAGCTTCTGATCCGCCAGCACCAGCGCCATCATCGCTTCCACAACGGGACCCCCCCGAATACCGACGCAGGGGTCATGGCGCCCCTTGGTCCTGATCTCGCTGGCCTCGCCCTCGCGATTGATGGTCTCGACCGGGATCAGGATGGAGCTTGTCGGCTTGAACGCGACGCGCAGCTTCACCGGCTGCCCCGTCGAAATGCCGCCCGCGATCCCGCCCGCATGATTGGCGGCGAAGACGGGTCCATCCTCGCCCGGCTGCATCGGATCGGCATTCTCTTCGCCCCGCAGGCGCGCGGCGGCAAAGCCGTCGCCGATCTCCACGCCTTTGACCGCATTGATGCTCATGGCCGCCGCAGCCAGTTCACTGTCCAGCTTGGCATAAAGCGGCGCGCCCCAGCCGGCCGGAACACCGGTCGCGACGCATTCCACCACCGCGCCCAGCGACGACCCGTCCTTGCGCGCGCCATCGACCAGCTTCTCCCAGCGGGCCACAGCCTTCACGTCGGGACAGAAAAAGGGGTTGTTGCCGATCTCTGCGGGGTCGAAATTCGCAAAATCAATGGCGTCCCCGCCAATCTCCGTCACATAGGCGAAGATATCGACATCAGGAATCACCAGCCGCGCCACCGCGCCCGCCGCCACCCGGCTCGCCGTTTCCCGCGCGCTCGACCGTCCGCCGCCGCGATAATCGCGAAAACCATATTTGGCGTCATAGGCATAATCGGCATGGCCGGGCCGATAGGCCTTGGCGACCTCGGAATAATCCTTTGAGCGCTGATCGACATTCTCGATCATCAGACTGATCGGCGTACCGGTAGTCTTGCCCTCGAACACGCCGGACAGGATGCGGACCTGATCGGGCTCCTGCCGCTGCGTGGTGAAGCGGGACGTCCCCGGCCGCCTTTTGTCGAGCCAGGGCTGAATGTCCGCTTCGCTGAGCGCCAGCCCCGGAGGGCAGCCATCAATGACCGCGCCGATGGCCGGGCCATGACTTTCCCCCCAGGTGGAGAAGCGGAATACGCGGCCGAAACTATTAAAGGACATTCATTTTCCCGTTCGTGTCGAGCGAAGTCGAGACACGTCCCGCCACCAGCTGTCTTAACAAATAACCCGTCGTTCCCGCGAAGGCGGAAACCCATCTCCTGAGCGTTCGGCTGGACGCAGCGCCGGGAGATGGATCCCCGCCTTCGCGGGGATGACGAAAAATAGAAAAGCGAAGTTTTCTTCTAACATCATTTATCCAGCGCGATGTCCGGAGCGTCTTCCGCCTTCATGCCGATGACATTGTAACCCGCATCGACATGATGGATTTCACCGGTAACACCGCTCGCCAGATCGCTCAGCAGATAAAGGCCGGCACCGCCGACATCCTCGATCGTCACATTGCGGCGCATCGGCGAATTCAGCTCGTTCCATTTCAGGATATAGCGGAAATCGCCGATCCCCGATGCCGCCAGCGTCCGGATCGGCCCTGCCGAAATCGCGTTCACGCGGATCTTCTCCGGCCCCAGATCCATGGCGAGATATTTGACGGAGGTTTCCAGCGCCGCCTTGGCCACACCCATGACGTTGTAATGCGGGATGACCTTTTCCGCGCCATAATAGCTCAGCGTCAACAGGCTGCCGCCCTCGGGCATCATCGCCCGCGCCCGCTTCGCCACGGCGACGAAGCTGTAGGCCGAAATGTTCATCGTCATCAGGAAATTGTCGAGGCTGGTATCGACATATTTGCCGCGCAGCTCATTCTTGTCGGAAAAGCCGATGGCATGGACCACGAAATCGATCGTCGGCCAGCGTTCCGCGATGGTGTCGAAGGTGCGGTCGAGCGCCGCCATGTCGGACACGTCGCATTCCACCAGGAAATCGTCCGAGCCCAGTTCCGCCGCCAGCGGCCGCACCCGCTTTTCCAGCGCTTCGCCCTGATAGGAAAAGGCGAGTTGCGCGCCCTGCGCCGCCAGCTGCCGCGAAATCCCCCAGGCCAGCGACTTGTCGTTCGCCAGGCCCATGATCAGACCGCGCTTTCCCGCCATCAAGCCAGTCATTCTATTGCAACCTCCTGATCGTCCGTCCGCCCCGAAGCGGCCTTCGCCTCCGCTTCCTCCTGCGGAAATTCGGCGAGCGCCGCATTAAGTTCCGCGCCAATTACCACGCCCAGCCCAATGACAAAGAAAAAAATCAGCACAATCATCACGCCCGCCAGACTGCCATAGGTCAGGTCATAGCCGCCCAGCAAGGACAGTGTCGCAGGCAGCAGCAAGGTCGTGGCGTACCACCAGAGCGCCGTGAACACCGCGCCCGGCCATTTGGGGAACTGCTTCGCCTTGTAGGCGTGAGGGGTGAGCGACAGAAACAGCAGATACAGCGCGCCCGCGACCACCGCCATCGGCAGCAGCCTGGTCGCCGCCACAATGGCTATGGCCTCGTCGGCAAAGGGCAGCAGCGCCTTCAACAGCTGCTCCACGCCGACCAGCATCACCTGCAGGCTGAAGGCGAACATGACCGCAAGCACCGAAAGGACAATGATTCCGATCGATCCCAGCCGATATTCCCAGAATGCCCGGCCGCTCGTCGTGCCATAGGCGCGGTGCAGGATGTCGCGGATGGTCTCGATCAGGCTGCCCGTCGTCCACAGGCCGACCAGCGCCCCGAACCACAGCAGATTCCCGGTGCGCGCGGTCAGTGCCTCCATGATCGGATCGCGCAAGACGCCCGCCACGCCCGGCGGCACCGTCTGCAGGAACGCGCCCACCGCCGCCATGCCATCCTCCGTGCGGCCGAATATCTTCGCGATCGCGACCGCAACGATGAAAAAGGGGAATACCGTCAGCAGCGAAAGATAGGCAAGATTCCCCGCATGGATGAACCCGTCATTGTAAACGCCGACCGCCACGCGCTTGAGCACCTCGAACGGGTAGGATCCAGGCCTGGGCAGCGCCTCCTTCACCCTTGCCCGCGCCTGACGCAGCCGCTTCCGGCGCGCTTCGGGCGATTGGGGGGAGGAGTCTGTCATTATGCCTCTTTCACCGGCGTTTTGTGTTGCTGCAAAATTCCTTTTTTGCCGTCATCCCCGCGAAGGCGGGGATCCATCTCCTGACCCAACCACTTGCGTTTACGTCGGGAGATTGGTTCCCGTCTTCGCGGGAACGACGAAAACTCGTAAACGGACGAACTATGCAGAAATCGCACTAAAGCAGGAGCACAACGCATCTCAGCAGCGCGTCCCATCACACGCCCAGGCTGGCCCGCACATTGCGCGGATCTTTCCAGCCCTCCAGCAAGCTTTTGAGCTTCGCGTCATCCGCCGGAACATCGACCATCAGCGTCACGAGCTGATCGCCGCGCACACCGTTCTTGTCATGGAAACCCTTGCCCTTCAAACGCAGCGTCTTGCCCGAACTGGACCCCGCCGGAATGCCCAGCATCACCGGTCCATCGACCGTCGGCACCTTCACCTTGCCGCCATGCACCGCCTCCTCCAGCGTGATCGGCAGGTCGAGACGCACATTATTTCCATCCCGCTCGAAAAGGGATGCGGCTTGATCTCGATGGTGATGATCGCGTCGCCAGCGCCCGCCGGACCCGGCTGTCCCTTGCCCGAAAGGCGCATCTGCGTGCCGTCCTCGACGCCGTTGGGCAGCTTCAGGTCGATCGTCTTGCCGTCCTGCAGGGTGATGCGCTGCGGCGCGCGCGTCGCGGCATCGACGAACTGCACGGCCAGCCGATAGGCGACGTTCGCGCCCTTCTGCGGCGGCGCTGACCGGCCAAAGCCGCCAAAGCCGCCGCCTTGCTGCCGTCGCGCCCCGCCGAACAGCCCCTCGAAGATGTCGCCGAAATCCGCCCCGTCGCCCCCGAATTGCTGGTCGCGCGGCCCCTGCGAGCGGAACCCGCCCGCGCGGCCGCCGCCAAAGCCGAAGGGCGCGGTCGGATTGCCGTCGGCATCGATTTCGCCCCGGTCGAACTGCGCCCGCTTGTCCTTATCGGTCAGCAGGTCATAGGCATGGGTGATCGCCGCGAATTTCTCCGCCGCCTTGGGATTGTCCGCATTCCGGTCGGGATGCATCTCCTTGGCGAGCGTGCGATAGGCCTTTTTGATCTCGGCCTCGCTCGCATTCCGCGCCACCCCCAATGTCGTGTATGGATCAGCCATTTATCGCCTTTTGCCGCAGGAAATTTTCACTCCGAAACCATTTGGCGATCGCCCGGCCTGGCTTCAAGCGCCCCGCGTCTCGACTATTCGGCGCGCAGACCTTAAATGGCAAGCCATGACGACCGATCCCTTCGCCCTTTTCAATAGCTGGTATGCCGAGGCGCGCGCCAGCGAGATCAACGACAGCAACGCCATGGCCCTTGCCACGGCGGACGCGCAGGGGCGGCCATCGGTGCGGATGGTGCTGCTGAAGGGGCATGGGCCGGACGGCTTTGTCTTCTACACCAATTATGAGGGGCGAAAGGCCGCCGACCTGTTCGCCAACCCGAACGCCGCGCTGCTGTTTCACTGGAAATCGCTGCGGCGGCAGATCCGGATCGAGGGGCCGGTCCAGACCGTCAGCGCGGAGGAAGGGGACGCCTATTTCGCCTCGCGCAGCCGGGATTCGCAGCTGGGCGCCTGGGCATCCGACCAGTCGCGCCCGCTGGACAGCCGGGAAACGTTCGAGCGGCGCGTCGCGGAGGTGCAGGCGCGCTTTGAGGGTAAACCGGTGCCCCGCCCCCCGCATTGGTCGGGCTTTCGCGTCATTCCGCAAAGCATCGAATTCTGGCTCGACCGCGAGCACCGCATGCACGAACGCCGCCTCTTCACCCGAGCAGGCGATGGCTGGACCGAAGGGCTGCTATACCCATGAACGGCGATCCGCACACGCGCCATGGCCTGTTGACCGCGCGGGCGGCCATGGCCAGCGTCGCTGTCGCGCTGCTGCTGCTCCTGCTCAAGGGCTATGCCGTCTGGGCCACCGGATCGGTGTCGATGCTGGGCTCGCTTGCCGATACCGCCCTTGATTTCATCGCCAGCCTGATCGCCCTGGCCGGTGTACGGCTTGCCGCCGTTCCCGCCGACCGCCTGCACCGCTTCGGCCATGGCAAGGCAGAGGCGCTGGTCGCGCTGTTTCAGGTGACGCTGATCATCATTTCCGCCATCGGCCTCGGCTGGCGCGCCATCGACCGGATCGGCAGCGGCGAGACAACGGCCAATGCCGAATATG
>CBHCMH010000123.1:0-6129 GCA_965974445.1 uncultured Rhizorhapis sp. | reverse complement strand
AAACTGCATGGCGACGCCGAACCCGAAGCCATTGTCGAGCGCGCGTTCGGCCCCGCCGCGCGCCGCGCCACGCTCCCGCTGGCGGAAGGGTGCGGCGTACGATCGCTGGTCGGGATCGTCGCGGGCCCCACCGCTGCCTGGGGCGAGGTGCGGGAGGATATGCGCCAGCGCGATCTTGGCGGCCTGGGCGAGTCCGTCCCCGACGCGCTGCAGGAGACGCTGCAGGGCGAACCCGTCACGGTGGACGGCGTGGAGGGCGCGTTTCAGGCGATCTTCATCGACCCGCAGGAAGACGCTTTGGCGGCGAATGCCGTCAATGCCGCCACCGCCGCCGAACTGCTGCAGCACGGCTGGGCATGGTTGCGCGGCGATTTCCGGGAAGGTCCGCAGACTCCCCTGTTATGTGCCCGCACGCTGACACTGCGCCGCGATGGCGACATCGACCTTCTCGTCGATGGCGAACAGGCGCGCGTGGCGAGTCCCTGCCGGTTCACGCTGGGGCGATCCGGCCTGACGTCCATCGCGACGGGTGGAGAATGACGGGTTTTGGTGTGGGAGGACGTTATCCTCCCCGTGCGGGGGAGGAGCCGATGGCCCCCTGAATCAGTCACGCATAACACAGGGCGTCTAACTCCCCGTCACCGCCCCTGGTTGCGCCAGCGGTTGACCGTGCGTTCCAGTATCTCCGCCTCGCCGCCCGTCTGCTGCCACAATTGGGTAAAGACCGGATCGCTCGATGCCGGACGCTTTTCCTCGGCAAGGTTGTCGAGCGACACGCGAATGGGGATGGCCACACCTTCCCCGCAGATGATGCATTCGCGGTTGCGCAGCGCCGGGATGCTGTCCAGGAAGCCGCGCGCGCCTTCCGGCATGGCCGCCTTCACGAATTGCTGGTCGCGGTCGTTGTTTAGGCGCATGGCGATGATCGTGCCGCATTGCGACAGCACGCCTTCGGCAAGATCGGACGGCCGCTGCGTGATGAGGCCCAGCGACACGCCATATTTACGGCCTTCCTTCGCGATCCGTTCCAAGATCTTGCGAACCGCCTGACCGCCGCCGATCGTGCTGCTGGGAATGTAGCGGTGTGCTTCCTCGCAGACCAGCAGGATCGGGCGCTGGGGCTCGTTGCGCGACCAGATGGCGTAATCGAACACCATGCGGGACAGGACCGCCACCACCACCGAAGTAATGTCGGACGGCATGGCCGACACGTCGATGATCGAAATCGGCTTCCCTTCGCTCGGCAGGCGGAAAATCTTGGCCAGAAAGCTGGTCATGGTGTCGCCGACCAGCATGCCGGAGAACATGAAATTATAGCGCGGGTCTGCTTTCAGTTCCTCGATCTTGGACTTCAGCCGCATATAGGGCGTCGAGGTGGTGCCCTTGTCGAGCTTGCCCATTTCATTCTGCAGGATGTTGGTCAGATCGGAGAGCAGGTAGGGAATGGGCGAATCCACGGTAATGCGCCCCATGCCTTCGGCCAGCCGGTTCTTGGATCGCGCCATCAGCAGGCATTTGGCAAGGATGTCACAGTCCATGGTGCGCTCGGCGCCCTCGGACGTCACCAGCACCTCGCAATGCTCCTCGAAGTTCATCAGCCAATAGGGCAGGGCTAGGTTGCCGACATCGTAGAGCGCGCCATTGCCCTTGAAGGCGGCGCTATATTCGCCATGGGGATCGATCATGACGATATGTCCCTGCGGCGCGAGGTCGCAAATCTTGTGCAGGATCAGTGCGGCGGACGTGGATTTACCCGTACCCGTCGATCCCAGCAGCGCGAAATGCTTGCCCAGCATGGCATCGACGTACAGAGCGCCACGCGTGTCCTTGGTCGGATAGACCGTGCCGATTTCCACGTTCGCGCGTTCGTCGGCGGCGTAAATCTGCCGCATGTCGGCGCTGGATACCGGATAGATTTCCGTGCCCGGCGTCGGATAGCGCGTGACGCCGCGCCGGAACTTGTAAATGCGGCCCGTCAGCCTTTCCTCATCGCCCTCGCCCAGAAAATCGATGTCGGCGACGATCAGATTGTCCACCCGGCGGTCAAGGACAAGCGAGCGGACATTGGCCACCAGCCAGGTGGAGCCGACGCGCATCTTGACCTGGCTGCCGACCTGCCCGGCCATAGCGATGCAGGCATCCGGGTCGCTGGCGAATTGCGCCAATGCGCTCGCCTCGACCAGCACCTTGGAGCTTGATCCGGCGATCTGGAACACCGTCCCCATCGCCAGGCCGTTGAACCGGGATCCGAGGTTGGTGGGCACCATGGAAGCCGGCGCGGGCGTTCCATGCTCGAACTGTTCAGCATTACTCAAGTCGCTCATTGTCGGCCTCACTGGGAACCTCCGGAGCGTGCAGACTATGCGCAATGGGTAAAGATTGAATTGACCGGCATTTTGCAGGAAAACGGAGCAGGGTTTGATGATGACCGGTTTGGGGTGGGTTGTTGCCGTTCAGCGCCAACTGAATTTCGTCGTCCCTGCGATGGCAGGGACCCCGCTTCTTTTTGACAAGGTTGAAGAAAAGCGGGACCCCTGCCTTCGCAGGGGTGACGGTTATCTCTTCTCAGCAATCACTCCGCGTCCACCGCACGCCCCTTGAAGCCCTGCGCGATCACATACCATTCGCTGCTGCCCTTGCGGCTCGCTGGCGGCTTGGCGTGCTTTACCGTCGTAAAATGCTTCTTCAGCACCACCAGCAGGTCATGGTCCGTGCCCCCTGCAAAGACCTTCGACACAAAGGCCCCACCCTTTTGCAGATTTTCAACGGCGAACCAGACCGCAGCCTCCACCAGTCCCATGGTGCGCAGATGATCGGTCTGAGGATGACCGACAGTGTTGGCGGCCATGTCCGACAGCACCAGATCCGGCTCCGCGCCCAGCGCTTCCCGCAGCAGCGCGGGCGCCTTGTCGTCCATGAAATCCATCTGGAACAGCGTGACGTCGGGAATGGCGTCCGTGGGCAGCAGGTCGATGCCCACCACCGTCGCCTTGGGGCTGAGCTTTTTCACCACCTGCGCCCAGCCCCCCGGCGCGACGCCAAGATCGACAACATGGCGCGCCTGGCGGATCAGCTTGAATTTTTCATCCAGTTCGATGAGCTTATAGGCCGCCCGGCTTCGATAGCCCTCCGCCTTGGCCTTTTTTACATAGGGATCGTTGAGTTGCCGCGCCAGCCAGCGGGTGGACTGCGCCGTCCGCCCCTTGGCCGTCTTCACCCGCACACGGCCCGCGCCGCCGCCCCTAGCCATCGGGAGCGGTCCGGATACCGTCCCGGTCCATCAATCCGCGCAATATGCCTTCCCTTATCCCCCGGTCGGCCACGCCCAGCCGTTCGGCCGGCCAGATGTCGAGGATGCATTCCAGGATCGCGCAACCCGCCACGACCAGGTCCGCGCGTTCCTGCCCGATGCAGGGCAATTCACGCCGTTCAGTCAGCGACATGGCGGACAGACGCATGGATATGTCCCGCATGGAGGCGGACGGCACGATCAGCCCATCTATCGCCTGCCGGTCATAGCGGGGCAGTTCAAGGTGCAGGCTGGCAAGCGTCGTCACCGTGCCGCTGGTGCCTAATAGGCGCACGGCTTCCGGCCGCCGGGGCAACCGTTCGGCAAAGGGCCGGAAACTTTCCGTCACCCGCTCGCGCATGCGCGCATAGCCCTTGATCCGCGCTTCGGGATCGGCGGGATCGAAGGCTTCGCTCTCGGTCAGCGACACGACGCCCCAGGGCGCGCTTTGCCAGTCCAGGATGCGCGGCGCGGGGCCTTCCGTCTCGACCAGCACCAGCTCGGTCGAACCCCCGCCAATGTCGAAAATCAGCGCCGGCCCCTCGCCCGGCTCCAGCAGGATATGGCAGCCCAGCACTGCCAGCCGCGCTTCCTCTTCCGCTGAAATAATGTCGAGCGCGATGCCCGTCTCGCGATACACCCGCTCGATGAATGCCGCGCCGTTGCTCGCCCGCCGGCATGCCTCGGTCGCCACCGACCGCGCCAGTGTCACATGGCGGCGGCGCAACTTGTCGGCGCACACCGACAGCGCGGCAATCGCCCGGTCAATGGCGGCATCGCTCAGACGCCCGCTCGTCGCCAGCCCTTCGCCCAGGCGCACGATGCGCGAAAAGGCGTCAACGACGATGAAACCATCGGAAGAAGGCTTTGCGATCAGGAGACGGCAATTATTGGTGCCAAGGTCGATAGCCGCATAGGCACGGCGATGAGGCCATCGTCCATCCGGACGGGGCAGTTGCGCCGCCATGGCCCGGCCCCTTTTGATATCCGCGGCGCCGGAACTTCGCGGCAATGGCGAACCAAACTGTGCCATAGCCGTAACTCACTTATGCTCTCCGGAACAGGCTATCCTGCCGGTACTTGAGCACAAGTTAGGCGGAAGCAGCGCCGACTGCAAGAGAGGGGGCAGGAAAGGATGTTGGGGCAGGCCCATGCCGATCGATGCGTGTCACCCCGGCCAAAGCCGGGATGACACGCTTCGAAAAAAGAGTGAAAGTCAGCTCTTCGCGCCGGTCATGATCTCGATGGACGGCTTGTTCACGGCGTCGATGGACCCTTCGGCCATCATCTTCTTCCCCATGGCCAGCGCTTCGTCCATGACCGCCTTGTCTTCGCTGGTCTGGCTGAGCCCGATCAGCGCGGAAAGCAGCAGGTTCTTGTTGAGCGGATCGGCGGGCGCTTCGGTTACCGATTTACGGGCAAGATCGGTGGCTTCCCGGTAATAGGCGCCAGCCCCGGCCTTGTCCTTTGCGGTCAGCGCCTTGTTGCCGAGCTGCACCAGCATGCCGGCCAATATGTTGCGGCTGTTGGCATCGGCGGGGTTGGCGGCGGCCAGGTCGCGCCACAAGGGCACGGCTTCCTGATACAGGTTCAGCGCCGCATCGAAATTCTGCGTCGCGGCCTGGGCTGCCGCCGTGGCATAGAGCGCATTGGCGAGGAAGCTCGCATAATCGGCATTGTCCGGCTGAGCTCCTACAGCTGCGCGCACTGCTGGAAGCGCGGCTTCATATTTGGCGACCGCACCGGCATTGTTGCCGGACTGCTGCAACTGTTGGGCGGCGGTAAAATCAGCCACTGCCTGATTGAAGGCGGCAATCTGTTCAGGCGTCATCTGCGCTGCGGGCGCAGCCTGTGCCGGTTCGGAAGCAGCATCGGCGGGCGCGGCTGGTTGCGTTTCCTGCGCCAGGGCGGGAACGGCCATGGCCGCCAGGCCAATGGTCAACATGGCGGCAAAAGCGGGTTTCTTCACGATCAATCTCTCCAATACAATATGCGCGACCGCCAAGGGGGAGCGGCCAATTTCTAACAGTGCATTGAAAGGCTGACGCCGCCGGGCGCTATTCCCGGGCCAATATGCAGAATGTGACGCAATCGTCATATTCCGCCCGCTTTTGTGCGCGATTCTGCGCCGCAAGCGCATCCTCACCCCACATTTCGATCTGCCACAACTCATCGAGTTGAGCGGCATCCCACACCGATCCGGCATCCGCCGCGCCTTCAAGCAGGGCCAAGCCTGCCACCAGCGACCCGGTGAGTGAAACAATCGGAGACAGACCGGCCAAAATGAAGGACGAATGGACTGCCACCGCCGCGCGCAACCGTTCCAGCGTCGCGTCGGGTTGCGCCACATGCATGACGCCGGTGACCAGCGTGAAATGGACATCATAGCGCCTGGCCGCCCAATCGAGCAGCGGATCCCACCGCTCCGCCTGCCGCGCCACCAGCGGCGCAGGCCCATCGGCGCGATAGCAGAGCAGGTCGCTTTCGCCATAGGCCGCGATCCCGGCGGCGAACGCGGCGGGATCGGGCGCGACTCGGTCGATCGCTGCATTGGCAAGGCCGGTGAAACGCATCGCGCGGGGATCGATCTCCTCCCCCTGCTCCGCCCATTCCCGCGCAATCCGTTCCGCCAGCGTCAGCGTCGGCACAACAAGCGGCGCGCGCCCAGGGGTGCGCACGGGCCGTCTGTCCAGGCGGATACCGTAACCGGCATCTTCAGCGGCGGTTGTGACATCCTTGTAGAAGCGCTTCATAATCCGTCGTTCCCGCGGAGGCCGGAACCCATCTCCTGACCCATCCACCTGACGCAAGGCCGGGAGATGGATCCCCGCCTGCGCGGG
>CBHCMH010000122.1:0-6129 GCA_965974445.1 uncultured Rhizorhapis sp. | reverse complement strand
ATGGACGATCAACGGGTTTTTCCGCCGGTCCAGCCCCGCGACGCGGCGGCGTAGGGCACTTGGGATGCATCCATGCGGGCATGGCCCGGCCTCGGGAAAACTACGTAGATACGAGAGCTTGTCGATCTCCTATAAGGAACCCGCGACCCTGAGGAACTTCACGTCAATGGCTCAGGCCAAGGCTGACAAGTTCCTCGACCTTTGCGGCCCGGCGGTTTCCCCTTTTCCCGCCGGGTCTTTTTTTGCCGATTCGCCGGGATGAGCGAATTTTTTTCGCATCGGGCGGAACAAAATGGCGAGTCCGCTCATTTCGTCCTGTCAATGGTTCGACTCGTCACGAGTCCGGTACCGTGGATTCGCGACTTTCCGTCAGCTTTGCTACGCGCCTACTCGTTAAAAAGTATAACGGGCGGGTTGGCAAAAGTGTTCAGTGGCAAAGTCGGCGTCGCCGGCCTTCTGGCCGGAATCGGACGCATGTTTCCCGAACGGGAAATATTTCTTCGGTCGGGTGGAACCGTGCGGTTCCTGAAAATCAGCAGTCGGGTGCAGATCCTTACCGCCGCTGCGCTTTTGGCGGTCCTGATCTTCTGGGCCATCGCGACCATTTCCATGTTCGTCGAGCAATATACCGTCGCGCGCGAGCGTGCCGCGCTGGAACAGCAACAAGCAGCCGTCGCCAGTTCCGCCAAGACAGTCAGCACCTATCGCGCGTCCGTTGACGAGATCGCCGCCAAGCTGGAACAACGGCAGGAAAATCTGGAAGAGCTGGTCAAAAGCCACTTCGGCGATGAACTGCCAGAGGGCGCGCTGATCGGCGCAAACAAGGACGGCAAGACCGCCCCCCAAACAAAAGACACTACGATCAGCGCTGCCATTCCCGAAGCCAGCGGCCTTCGTCAGGTGGAAGAACAGCAGATCGCCTTCGCCACGAAGCTTGGACAAGCGGTCGCACGCCGGACCGAAAAGGTGGAAGCCGCCATTCGCAGCTTTGGCCTGAACCCGGCTCGACTGGTTCGCCAGTCAGGCTCTGCCCAGGGCGGTCCCTTCATTCCCTATAAGGGCGCGAAGAAGGATCTGCTCGACGGTCAGTTCGCCGAGCTGGACAGCGCGCTCCATCGCCTCGGCCTGCTGGAAGACAGCCTGCTCGCCATTCCGTCGGGCAAGCCGACTAGCGTCGTGATGTTGAGCAGCCGCTTCGGCTATCGCCGCGACCCGTTCAACGGCCGGGGAGCCTTTCATGCGGGTCTGGATTTCCGGGGCACCTACGGGCAGCCGATCCTGGCCGCCGCCAATGGCAAGGTGACCTATGTCGGCCAGCGTTCCGGTTATGGCAAGGTTGTCGAAGTCACCCATGGCCATGGTATGATGACCCGCTACGCACACCTCTCCGGGTTCAATGCAAAGGTTGGGCAGAAGGTCGTCCGGGGCGAACAGATCGGCCGCATGGGCTCGACGGGCCGTTCGACGGGTACCCATCTTCACTTCGAAGTCCGCATGAACGGGCAGCCGATCAATCCCCGCCGCTTCCTGGAGGCCAACGCCGATGTTCTCGAAATCCAGAAAATCGCCACGCAACGCTTCGGTAATTCCAGCGACCGGGGCTAGGAACACGCCCTTCTCCATCATCGGCGGCGACATCGTCATCACCGGCAACATCAGCGCCTCTGTCGATTTGCATGTCGATGGCAAGATAGAGGGCGACCTCTCCTGCGCCGCGCTGGTCCAGGGCGCCGAAAGCGAAATCCGGGGCAGCATTACCGCCGAGATCGCACGGCTTGCCGGCCTTGTCGAAGGGGCGATCATGGCCAAAGACCTGGTCATCGAGCGTACCGCGCGGATCACCGGCGACATCGCTTATGAGAATATCACCATCGAACAGGGCGCGCAGGTGGTCGGCCAGTTCAGCCACAGGACCGCGGTCCAACCCGGCGAACTGAAGCTGATCGCAAACGAGGGGTGACGCGGCGTCCTCCCGTTTGCTATTCTTCCAGCATTTCGGCGGGGTAATAGCGGGAAGCGGCCAGGACCAGCAGGCCACCCAAGGCCGAAAACAGCAGCGAGGCCGCAAGCGCGTAACGCAGCGACGTTTCCGGCAGGGCAAGCATCGGCGCCAGCCCGTCGCTGAGCATGCCTACAACGAGCGGTCCCAGTCCCAGGCCGAACAGATTGAACACCAGCAAAGTCACCGCCGACGTCAAGGCGCGCATGCGCGGCGCCACCAATGACTGTGGAACCGCCACAATCGGACCGTAATAAAAGAACATCAAAGTCGTCGAAGCAAAGGCCAGGGCAATGGAGATGGTGATCGACCCGGCCAGCAATTGCCCAAGGGTGATCGGAACCATCAACAGCATCGCGACCGCCGAGAGCCAGACGCGTGCCGCGGGCCTTCTCGCGCCCAGCCGGTCCGACAGCCAGCCGCCCAGATAGATACCGATGCCGCCGCCCAGTCCGTTGACAAGGGCCAGCATCGACGCGACCTGGGCGAGCGAAAGCTCGTGAACCCTGAGATAGAATGGCGCGGTCCAGTTCATCAGCGCATATTGCGCAAATGCGTGCAGCGTCGCCCCGGCCAGCATGTAGCGATAGGTACGAAGCCGCCAGAGGATACCCAATGCTTCGCGCATCGGAACCGTCTCCGCCGCATCGGCCGGCAATTGCACCTTGCCGAACCTGCGCTGCGGCTCACGCACCATCCACAGGAAGATCGGGGCCAACAGCAAACCAGCGCCGCCGATGACGGCGAATGCCAGACGCCATCCGAGCGCGGTTGCGATCCAGCCGCCTGCCGCATATCCGAACATCAGGCCTGCCGGCAGCGCCAGTCCCCAGGTGGCAAGCGCGGTCGCCCGCCGCCCCGGCGGAAAATAGTCGGCAATGATGGAATGGCTTGCGGGCACGCTCCCCGCCTCACCGACGGCCACGCCGACCCGAAAGATGAAGAGGGACAGGAAGCTGCCGGCCGCGCCGCACAGCATGGTCATGCCGCTCCAGGTCGCAAGCGCCGCCGCAATGATGTTGCGCCGGTTGAACCGGTCGGCCAGGCGAGCGATCGGCAATGAAAGCGTGGCATACAGCAAAGCGAATGCAAGGCCGGTAAGGAGACCAAGTTGCGTGTCGCTAAGGCCAAGGTCCGCTTTTACCGGTTCCTGAAGAATGGAAAGGATGGTCCGGTCCACATAATTGAACATGGAGACCAGCATCAACAGGATAAGCGCGGTCCGCCCGCCGGGCAGCACGTCATTTCCTCCGGTCAATGGTTCGGGGCCGCCACGTTGCTCCATAGAGGATCGGGGGACATCGACCGCAAGTTGAGCGGCCCGGCCGGCAGCGTCCAAATCCGTCATCTATACCCACTCCTACCGCACGCTTTGGCGCATGTCCCGATCAGACCGGAGGGACATGCTTTATATATTCAGTTCATTCCGCGCCCGCATCGAGCGCCTCTCGCCAGGCTGCCTCTCCCAGCGGCTTGATCAGTGCCACGATGTCGGCGGCATTGTTCGCCGTGGTCGTGCCGTCCCGCATCCGCCCGGCTATGCCCTGAAGGATGGCGGCGACCCGGAACAGGTTGAACGCGCGGTAAAAGGCCATGTTGCCGCTGAAGCTGTAGCCCGTCCGTTCGCAATAGCGGGCAATATATTCGTCGAGCGAAGGAATGCCGAGGGCCTTTAGATCGGCATCGCGAAGGGTACCGCGTGCGTCTACGCCCGCAGGGCGGTACCATTCCATGCAATGATAGGCGAGGTCGCCCAGCGGATGGCCGATGGTCGAAAGTTCCCAGTCGATGACCGCCGCAACGCGGGGCTCGCTGGGGTGGATCAGCAGATTATGGAATGAATAGTCGCCATGGACGATGCTCGATCGGCCATCATCGGCCGGAACGGCGGTCGGAAGCCATGCCATAAGCCTGTCCATCTCGGCATTGTCGTGCGTGCGCGATGCCTCATATTGCCGGGACCAGCGCGCGATCTGGCGCTCGAAATAGTTGCCCGGTCTGCCATAGTCCGCCAGTCCGAGCGCCGCATAGTCGATGCTGTGCAACCGCGCGAGCATCTCGTTTGCAGAGTCGTAGATCGCCCCGCGATCCTCCCGGCTGAGGTCCGGCATCCGGCAATCCCAGAAAATCCGTCCATCCACGTGGCGCATGACATAAAACATCGTGCCGATGACGTCATCATCATCGCACAGGCATAGCGGCTCCGGCACGGGGAAGCCCTGCTGGAACAAGGCCGACGTGATGCGGTATTCCCGGTCGACGGCGTGGGCGGACTGAAGCAGCTGACCTGGCGGCTTGCGGCGCAGGACATATTTCGCATCCGGCGTGATCAGCAGATAGGTGGGATTGGATTGTCCGCCTTCGAACTGCCTGACCGTAAGCGGCCCGCGAAAACCGGCGATGACTCCGCCCAGATAACGGGAGAGCTGCGCTTCATCAAACCCGTTGCCGGTGCGGACCGCACCCACTTCGCCGATATATTTCTTGGGTGACGTCACGCGGCTGCATCCCGGTATTTCTTGATCTCAAGATGCGCGATCTGGCGGCAATGCACTTCGTCGGGGCCATCGGTCAGCCGCACGATACGGGTGTTGGCGTAAAGCTCGGCAAGCCCGAAATCGTCGCTCACGCCGCCGCCGCCATGGGCCTGGATCGCCTCGTCTATAATTCGCTGGGCGACGCGCGGCGCCGCCACCTTGATCATGGCGATTTCCGCGCGGGCGGCCTTGTTCCCCAGCGTATCCATCTTGTGCGCCGCGTTGAGGCAAAGCAGCCGCACCATTTCAATATCGGTACGCGCTTCGGCGATCCGCTGTTCCCAGATGCTGTGTTCGATGATCGGCTTGCCGAAGGCCACCCGGGACATCAGGCGCTTCACCGTTTTTTCCAGCGCCACTTCGGATGAGGCGATGGTGCGCATCGTGTGATGGATGCGGCCAGGCCCCAGACGCCCCTGCGCGATTTCAAAGCCGCATCCCTCGCCCAGCAGCATATGCTCGGCGGGAACCCGGACATTGTCCAGCTTCACCTCAAAATGGCCGTGCGGGGCGTGGTCATACCCGAACACCGGAAGATAGCGCACAATCTCTATGCCCGGCGCATCGCGCGGCACCAGGACCATGGATTGCTGCCGATAGGGCGCGGCATCCGGGTCGGTCTTGCCCATGACGATGAAGAAGGCGCAACGCGGATGCCCCGCGCCGGACGACCACCATTTGCGGCCGTTGATGACATATTCATCGCCTTCACGGCGGATCTCGGTCTGAATATTGCGCGCATCGGACGAAGCGACGGCCGGTTCGGTCATCAGAAAAGCCGAACGCGTTTCGCCATTGGCCAGCGGGATCATATATTTGCGCTTCTGCTCCGGTGTGCCGTACCGGTGAAGCACTTCGAAATTCCCCGTGTCGGGCGCCATGCAGTTGAACACCTCGGTCGCCCAGGACAGACGGCCCATCAGTTCGGCGATGGGCGCATATTCGACATTGGTGAGGCCGACGCTGGTGAAAAATTCGTCATCATGCTCCGATGGCGGCATGAAGAGATTCCATAAACCCTCCACCCGTGCCCTGGCCTTCAGTTCATCGAATATGGGCGGGATCTCCGTCCAGCGATCGATTTCGGCGCATTGCTTCTCGTACAGAGGCACTGCAGGATAGATGTGGTCGTCCATGAAAGCGCGGACACGCTCCATCCATTCCTTCGATTTTTTCGACTGTTCGAAATTCATATCTTCCTCGGTCAGCACGGAAAATTGGGGACGGTGCTGGGCATATCTCCCTTTCGGCGGCGTGCCGGTTTCGATTGTTGATTACTCGACCGGCCGGTCGGTTGTCAACAAAACGAGAAAATTTTTTGTCGGCTCAAGATTGACAGCCGACCGGTCGGTCGGCATTTAATTGCTGGAGAGAGGAATCGCGATTATGGCAAATGCGTTGATTGAATCGGCCCTGCTCCGACGCCACGCCCCCTATACAATCGGCGGATATGCGCTGTTCCGGGAAATTACGGACCAGGACGGCGCGCTGCCCGCCCGATTGAAGGCCTTGCTGATGGCGGTTGCCGCAGTCGCCCGTAATCGCGACGCGTTGGCTGCTCGCGAATTGGCGCGTGGGGTCACACTGGGCCTG
>CBHCMH010000121.1:0-6165 GCA_965974445.1 uncultured Rhizorhapis sp. | reverse complement strand
GACAGGCGCACGGTTTCAGGATTTAGCACCTCGGACGAGATCACGAGGTTCCGGATCTTGCATCCATCCATCGCCTCCACGGCATTGCGGATGAGGTTGATCAGCACCTGCTGTATCTGCACGCGATCCACCAATACGGTCCTGGCCGCAGGATCAAGATCGAAGCGAGCCACAACCCCCTTCTCGCTCGCCCCCACCAGACCAAGGGACGCGGCTTCATGAATTAGGGCCGGCAAGTCTTCCAGCCGCTTTTCAACCTCGCCCCGGGCGATGAATTCGCGCAGGCGCCACACGATGCCACCTGCCCTGTGCGACTGGGCGGCAATGTCCTGAAACAGTTCCCGGAGGATTTCCTTGTCTTCCTCCTCGCCGCTGTCGATGATCGGTCCTGCGGCCTCGGCATAGTTGGCGATGGCGGTCAAGGGCTGGTTGAGTTCATGGGCAAGGGTAGAGGCCATCGTGCCCATCGCGCTGAGGCGCGACACATGGATCAGTTCAGCCTGCAACTCCTGCACCTGAGCTTCCGTGCGATATTTGTCGGTCAGGTCGCGGACGAAACCGGTAAAGAGCCGCTGATCGGCGCTGAGTGCCTCACCGACCGACAACTCCATGGGGAAGGTGCTGCCGTCCTTGCGCAGTCCGGTCACGACCCGGCCGATACCAATGATACGCCGTTCGCCCGTGCTCAGATAGCGCTCGATATAACCGTCATGCCGTTCCGAATCCGGTTGCGGCATCAACAGGTTGACATTGCGGCCCACCAGCTCAGCCTCGTTATAGCCAAAGGTTTTCTCGGCCGCTGCGCTGAAGAAGATGATGTGGCCCTGATCGTCGATCACGATCATGGCGTCGGGGACGGTATCGAGGATGGACTGGAGATGCCGCTCGCGCTTCTCCACGGCTCTCTCGGAGGCATAGCGATCCGTCACGTCACGCAACACCTTCGCATAGCCGCGCAATCGACCAGCATCATCCATAAGCGGGGTCATCGTGATGTCGGCCAGAAACTCGGTCCCGTCCTTGCGCACATGCCAGCGCTGGGCCGACAATCCTCCCTTTTGCAGACTTTCATTGAGGTCCGCTTCGAAGCGCGCCGCCGAGGTATCGTCATCGGGAGAAAAAATGGCCGCCGACCTACCGACGATTTCGCTGCTATTCCAGCCAAGGACTCGCTCGGCGCCCCTGTTCCAGATCGTGACGCGCCCCTTTGGGTCAAGCATGAAGATGGCATAGTCCGTGGCGCCTTCGACCAGAAGGTTCAGTTCTTCGGCATCAGCGCGCGCGGCAGAATCACTGACCGGAGCAGCCAGCCCTTTTCGTCCCGACCGTTCCGCCAGCAACACAATGCCCGCACAGACCAAACTGAAAATCCCCAGATGGGCCGCATCGCCAGTGCTCAGCAATCCATCAGCCAGAAATTGAAAGCAGGCAAATGTCAGGGCCATGGCTACCGCCAATATCGCCGACCCCATCCCGATGTAGAGGCCACACAGCAGCACCGGGAGCGTGAAGATGACCAGAGGCGCGCTCCCCCCGATCCAGGGAGCCACCGCGAGGAAAAGAACGCAGGCCAATAAAATGGAAGCCGCGGCGGCGCCAAAATCAAGAACGAGTCCGGCAAAGCGGTTGTGCGGCGCGCGCGCCTTCTTTCGCAATGTCAGCATGCCCGCCTCATGGACTGCCAACCTAGCCGAGCGGTTATGGACTGTACAGAAGACTTGGAAACTCTGTAGTTGCTGTGCCGTGGCGTTCCCCCCTGCTCTCGTCCAATATATTTTATTGCAATTGCGAATAAATCGCAAAGATAATTCCGGATTCCGGTCGTTCCGCTGTTGAACTCGGCCTGTTTTCCGCCTAAGCGATCGTGGCTTTTCTGCTGGCCCCTTCGGCCGGCCCGCTTGGGAGATTGATGACATGGCCCGTAAGAAGATCGCGCTCATCGGCGCTGGCAACATCGGTGGAACGCTGGCGCATCTGGCCGCATCGAAGGAGCTGGGCGATGTCGTCCTGTTCGATGTCGTTGAAGGCGTGCCGCAGGGCAAGGCGCTCGACTTGTCGCAATGCGGCCCGATCGAGGGTTTCGACTCGAAGATCAGCGGAACCAATGACTATGCCGATATCGCAGGCGCGGACGTCATCATCGTCACCGCCGGCGTCGCCCGCAAGCCGGGCATGAGCCGCGACGACCTGCTCGGCATCAACCTGAAGGTCATGAAGGCGGTTGGCGAGGGCATCAAGAACAATGCCCCCAACGCTTTCGTCATCTGCATCACCAACCCGCTCGATGCGATGGTGTGGGCGCTGCGCGAATTTTCCGGCATGCCGCACCATATGGTCGTCGGCATGGCGGGCGTGCTGGACAGCGCGCGTTTCAGCCATTTCCTTGCCGACGAATTCAACGTGTCGGTCAAGGACGTGACTTCGTTCGTGCTGGGCGGCCACGGCGACACGATGGTTCCAGTCATCGAATATTCGACCGTTTCGGGCATTCCCGTTCCCGACCTCATCGAAATGGGCTTTTCGACGCAAGAGCGCATTGACGCGATCGTTCAGCGCACTCGTTCGGGCGGAGGCGAGATCGTCGGCCTGCTCAAGACCGGTTCCGCCTTTTACGCGCCCGCGACCAGCGGCATTGCGATGGCCGAAGCCTATCTCAAGGACAAGAAGCGCGTCCTGCCCTGCGCGGCCTATGTCGATGGCCAGTACGGGGTCGATGGCCTGTATGTCGGCGTCCCGGTTGTGATCGGCGCGGGCGGCGTGGAGAAGATCATCGAGATCAAGCTGGGCGAAGAGGCCAAGGCCAATCTGGACGTGTCCATCGACGCGGTGAAGGAACTGCTGGTCGCCTGCAAGGGCATCGACCCCAGCCTCGCCTGAACGAGCTGCACCGATCCTCCCCGGGAAATGCAGCGCGGCCGGTCGAGGATTGAAAATTGAACTTCCGCCAAGTGAAGGAAGGGACTTGAATGTCAATTCTCGTTAACAAGAACACCAAGGTCATCACGCAAGGAATGACCGGCGCGACCGGCACGTTCCATACGGAACAGGCGCTGGCCTATGGCACGCAAATGGTCGGCGGCGTTACGCCGGGCAAAGGCGGCACGACCCATATCGGCCTGCCGAATTTCGACACGGTGCTGGAGGCCAAGCAGGCGACCGGCGCGGACGCCAGCGTCATCTATGTGCCGCCGCCCTTCGCGGCTGACTCCATCCTGGAAGCCATCGACGCGGAAATCCCGCTGATCGTGTGCA
Source organism: uncultured Rhizorhapis sp. (assembly GCA_965974445.1). Taxonomy (GTDB): domain Bacteria; phylum Pseudomonadota; class Alphaproteobacteria; order Sphingomonadales; family Sphingomonadaceae; genus Rhizorhapis. The sequence goes on along the minus strand of CBHCMH010000121.1, from coordinate 2,913 downwards.
TCACCGAAGGCATTCCGGTGCTCGACATGGTGAAGGTGAAGCGGGCGCTTTCGGGCAGCAAGTCGCGCCTCATCGGCCCGAACTGCCCCGGCGTCCTGACCCCCAACGAATGCAAGATCGGCATCATGCCGGGCAGCATCTTCCAGAAGGGCAGCGTTGGCGTCGTATCGCGTTCGGGCACGCTGACCTATGAAGCGGTGCACCAGACGACGGCTGTCGGCCTCGGCCAGACCACTGCGGTCGGCATCGGCGGCGATCCGGTAAACGGCACCAACTTCATCGACGTGCTGGAACTGTTCCTGGCCGACGATGAAACCCAGTCCATCATCATGATCGGCGAAATCGGCGGCAGTGCCGAGGAAGAGGCCGCACAGTTCCTGAAGGACGAAGCGAAGCGCGGGCGCAAGAAGCCGATGGTGGGCTTCATCGCGGGCCGCACCGCGCCTCCGGGCCGTCGCATGGGTCATGCCGGCGCGATCGTGTCGGGCGGCCAGGGCGGCGCGGAAGACAAGATCGCCGCCATGGAAGAGGCCGGCATCCGCGTGTCGCCCAGCCCGTCGGAGCTTGGCACCACGCTGGCCGCGCTGTTGAATGGCGTGCCTGCCTGAATCAAGGCGTCATTCCGGCGGAGGCCGGAATCCAGATCTGCAGGCGCCGTTCTGCTTGACCATGGACCCCGGCATTCGCCGGGGTGACGTTCAAGTTCAATAAAGCGGAGCTAAGGCATAGCGTTCCCGAACCGTTCTGTTCCGGATCATCCATCAAGGACAAATCACATGGGTTTCGAGGGTCAGGATTTCGACGGCATCGAGGGTGTAAGCCCCTCCTTCGTTGAATCGCTCTATCGCCAGTTCACTGCCGACCCGGCCAGCATTGCACCGGAATGGCAGCGCTGGTTTGACGGATTGGAGGAGAGCGTCTCCGGACCAAGCTGGCAGAACGAGACCTGGCCGCCTCAAGCGACCGACAGCCTGACGGCCGCTCTTGACCCCATGCAGATGGCCGTTGAGGCGAAGGCCGCCGCCAAAGCCGGCAAGGCCGCCATATCCGCCGCTGACATTGCTTCGGCCGCCGCCGACTCCATTCGCGCGATGATGCTGATCCGCACCTATCGCGTGCGCGGACATCTGGGCGCCAACCTTGACCCGCTGGGACTTTCCAAGCGCGAATTGCCTGCTGACCTGACCCCCGAATATCATGGCTTTTCCGGCGCGGACCTCGACAAGCCCGTTTATCTCGGCGGCGCGCTGGGGCTGGAAACGGCGACCGTGCGCGAGCTGGTCGATATCTTGCGGGCCAATTATTGCAGCAATGTCGGCCTGGAATATATGCACATCTCCGATGTGGAGGAGCGCCGCTTCCTGCAGGAGCGGATGGAAGGCCGCGACAAGGCGATCGAGTTCACGCCGGAGGGCAAGAAGGCGATCCTGTCCAAGGTGATCCACGCCGAGCAGTATGAAAAATTCCTCGGCAAGAAATATGTCGGCACCAAGCGCTTTGGCCTCGACGGCGGCGAATCCATGATCCCGGCGCTGGAAAGCGTCATCAAATATGGCAGCCATTACGGCGTGCGCGAGATCGTCTACGGCATGGCGCATCGCGGCCGTCTGAACGTGCTCGCCAATGTGATGGCCAAGGGTTTCCGCGTCATCTTCCACGAATTTTCCGGCGGCACCGCCAATCCGGAGGATGTCGGCGGTTCAGGCGACGTGAAGTACCATCTCGGCACCTCCACCGACCGAGAGTTCGACGGCATCAATGTCCATATGTCGCTGGTGCCCAACCCCTCGCACCTCGAAACTGTCGATCCGGTCGTCCTAGGCAAGGTGCGGGCGCAGCAGGTGATCCGCGACGACCTGGCGCAGCATAAGGAAGTGCTTCCCGTCCTCATTCATGGCGACGCGGCATTCGCGGGTCAAGGCATCGTCTGGGAATGCCTCGGTTTCTCTGGCATTCGCGGCTACAATACCGGTGGATGCATCCACTTCATCGTCAACAATCAGGTCGGCTTCACCACCTCGCCGCAATTCGCCCGTTCCTCGCCCTACCCCAGCGACGTAGCGAAGGGTGTACAGGCGCCGATCTTCCATGTGAACGGCGATGACCCCGAAGCCGTAACCTTCGCCTGCAAGATGGCGATCGAGTTCCGTCAGACCTTCCATCGCGACATCGTGATCGATATGTGGTGCTATCGCCGCTTCGGCCACAATGAGGGTGACGAGCCGAGTTTCACCCAGCCGCTGATGTACAAGGAAATCCGCCAGCATCCGCCGGTGAGCGACGTTTACGCGGCGCGACTGAAAGCGGAAGGCGTGATCGACGAAGGCTTCGCCGCTGGCGTCACCCACGAATTCACCCAGCATCTGGAGGAGGAATTCGAGGCGGCGAAAAGCTACAAGCCGAACAAGGCGGACTGGTTCGCCGGGCGCTGGTCGGGCCTGCATCAGCCCGCCGACATCGAAACCGCGCGGCAAAATGTCGATACGGCGCTCGAAAAGAAGCTGTTCGACAGTCTCGGCCGCACGCTCACGACGGTTCCCAAGGACGTCAATGTCCACAAGACGCTGCGGCGCATATTGGAGCAGAAGGCCGAAATGTTCCGTTCGGGCCAGGGGTTCGACTGGGCGACCGGCGAAGCGCTGGCATTCGGCGGCCTTTTGTCCGAAGGGTATAATGTCCGCCTGTCGGGTCAGGATTCGGGCCGTGGCACCTTCAGCCAGCGGCACAGCGTTTGGGTCGATCAGGATACGGAAGCGAAATATATCCCGCTTTCAACCGTGCCCCATGGCCAGTTCGAGGTGCTGGACAGCCCGCTCTCCGAATATGGCGTGCTTGGCTTCGAATATGGCTATGCCATGGCCGACCCCAAGACTTTGGTCCTCTGGGAAGCGCAATTCGGCGACTTCGCCAACG
>CBHCMH010000120.1:0-6181 GCA_965974445.1 uncultured Rhizorhapis sp. | reverse complement strand
GTTGGCGTCGGTGGAGAAGGGGCTTTCGCCGCGCTTGTCCTTGGGCACCGGAATCTGGTGTTTTTCGGCAAAAGCGATTAGCGCGGTGCGGCTGGTCAGATCCCACTCCCGCCACGGCGCGATCACCTTGATGTCGGGCTGCAGCGCGTAATAGCCAAGCTCGAAGCGGACCTGGTCATTGCCCTTGCCGGTCGCGCCATGGCTGACCGCGTCGGCGCCGACCATTTTCGCGATCTCGATCTGCCGCTTGGCGATCAGCGGCCGCGCAATCGAGGTGCCGAGCAGATACAGCCCTTCGTACAGCGCATTGGAGCGCATCATCGGAAAGACATATTCGCGCACGAACTCCTCGCGCAGGTCGTCGATGAAGATATGCTCTTCCTTGACGCCCATCAGCCGCGCCTTCGCCCGCGCCGGCTCCAGCTCCTCGCCCTGCCCCAGGTCGGCGGTGAAGGTCACGACCTCGCACTGATATTCCTGCTGCAGCCATTTCAGGATGACACTGGTGTCAAGGCCGCCAGAAAAGGCCAGCACAACCCGATTGATCTTCTCGCTCATTTACATTCTTTCCAGGCAAGGGACCACGCCACGCGGCGAACCTGCGCGCGCCTATCAGGGGCGGGGGATTCGTGCAACCTTGAGACTGGCGCAGTGGCCTGCTGTGAGATTTCAGTGCCCTTTCCGTCCCCCAGTTTCGACCAGGGCGGTTCGGCCTATGGCGCGTTGACGTTGATGGGCCGCTGGCATAATTTCGATGACAGTCGCGACGGGCCGCCGGCGCGCGAATTGATGGCCTGCGCCAGCATTTCTGCCGCCTGCGGCTATCCGCCGGAACGGTTTCTTGCAGCGGGATGACCAGGACGATGCCCATGCGCCTCCATGCCTACCACCGCAGTTCCACCAGCTATCGCGTCCGAATAGCACTGAACCTGAAGGGTCTTGAATACGAGATCGTGCCGGTGAACCTGCTCAAGTCGGAACAGCGCGAGGATGCCTACCGTACCCTTAATCCCTTCGCGCGCGTGCCGCTGCTGGAAGCCGAGGGGCGCCGCTACGCCCAGTCGATGGCCATCATGGAATGGCTTGACGAACGCTACCCCGAACCGCCCCTTCTCCCCGCTGATCGCGAAGAACGCTTCATCGTCCGCGAACTGTCCCTCGCAATCGCCACCGAATTGCACGCGCCGCTGAACCTGCCCGTTCTGCGTTATCTGAAGCGCGATCTGGGCCTTGACCAACAGAGTATCGACACCTGGTACCGCCACTGGCTGGCGAAGACGCTCGAACCTCTGGAAGAACGGCTGACCCAGCTTGATACGGCCAATTTCCTGTTCGACACGCCCGGTCTTTTTGAAGCCGTACTGATCCCGCAGCTCTACAACGCCCGGCGGTTCGCCTTCGATCTGGAACCGATGCCTCGCCTGCGACGGATCGAGGCCGCCTGTTTGCCCCTTCCCGCATTTATCAAGGCCCATCCGGACAATCAACCCGACAGCCCCGCATGACCTGCGCTTCACTTTAACCTGGCGGGGAGTCATCGCTGCCCCTCCCTGACCGCCATCAGATAGACGATCACCTGACTGAACCTCATCCTGCCCGTTGACTGTCCATCTTGTCGAACCGAGGCTGGTCCTGATTAGAACAGTCGTGCCGGTCTACGGCGCGCCTCCAAATAAGGAGAGACGGACATGGGCAAGCTGGCGGACAAGGTCGCCATTATCACGGGCGCTGGACAGGGCGTCGGCCTGGGGATTGCGCGGACATTCGCCACCGCAGGGGCGTCGCTTGTGATTACCGGCCGCACGGAGGACAAGCTGCGCGACGTGCAGAAAGAATTGGAAGCGCTGGGCGGCAAGATTGCCCTTTGCGCCGGCGACGCCCGGAAGCGCGAAGACGCCGAACGGGCCGTCCAGACCGCCATCGCGCAGTTCGGCCAGATCGACATTCTGGTCAACAATGCCCAGACATCCAATCCCGGCATGGCGCTGGAAGATTTGGACGACGCGACGATCCGCCTCACCATCGAATCGGGCCTTTTCGGAACGATCCAGCATATGCAGGCAGCCTTTCCTCACATGAAGGAACGCGGCGGATCGATCATCAATTTCGGGTCGCGGGAAGGCATTTTCGGGGGGCCGGGCTTTGGCATCTATGCCGCCACCAAGGAAGGAATCAGAGGTCTCTCCCGCGTCGCTGCCCGCGAATGGGGCAAGCACAAGATCCGCGTGAACGTGATTTGCCCCGCCGCGCTCAGCCCGATTGCGGTCGAATATCTTTCCACGCATCCGGAGCAGGCCGAAATGTACCGCAAGGAAATTTCACTCGGCTATTTCGGTGATCCGGAAAAGGATATCGGACCGGTCGCCCTTTTCCTCGCCAGCGAGGACAGCCGCTATGTGACGGGCCAGACGATCAACGCCGATGGCGGACAAATGATGCTTTGACGGGAACCTTCCCGTCTCTTCAAACATAGGAAAGCAATACGAATGGAACATTCCAATCGCCGTCTGGAAGGCAAAGTCGCCATTGTTACGGGAGCCGGGCGCAATATCGGCCGGGCCGAAGCCCTGTTGCTGGCGGAACAGGGCGCAAAGGTCGTCGTCAACGATCTGGGCGGCGGCCCCTATGGCACGGAAGCCGGGGACCAGAGTCTCGCTGAAACCGTCGCTCGCGAGATCCGCGATGCGGGCGGCGAAGCGGTGGCGGAAACATCCAGCATATCGTCCATGGAGGGCGGTGCAGCAGTCGTGCAAAAGGCCATCGACGCCTTTGGCCGCATCGACATCCTTGTCAACAATGCCGGCATCGTCCGCCCCAACCGCATCGACCGGATGACCGATCAGGACTGGGAACTGTGCATGAACGTCAGCCTGAAAGGCAGCTTTGCGACGACCAGGGCAGCAGCGCCACACATGATCGCGCAGACGTCCGGCGTTATAGTCAACACCGGGTCGCCCTCAGGCTTTGGCCATTGGGGCATGGCGAATTATGCGGCCGCCAAAGAGGGGCTGATGGGCCTCACCCGCTCGGTTGCCCGCGACCTTGGCGAATTCGGCGTCCGGTGCAATCTGATCCGGCCGGTTTCACACATTACCGGAACCTTCACGCCAGAGATTGGCCAGACCATCGCGGAAACAGAGCGCCTCGGCATTCCCCTCCTCTGGAACCGCCGGATGAGTACGCCCCGCATGACGGCCCTGCCTGAACATGTCGCGGCGCTGGTGGTGTGGCTCTGCACCGATGCGGCCGCCCATGTCACCGGGCGGGATTTCTACATCCAGGGCGATGAGGTGGCATTGCTGCCCGAGCCTGAGGCGATCCGGACGATGTTCAACCCCGGCGGCTGGACCATCGACGCCTTCGACGAGCCCGCCAACCGGGATTATCTGGTCGGCAGCATTCAGAACCGGTTTCTGCGGGAGGGCTGAACGTTATCCTCCCCGGCACGGGGAGGAGCCTATGGCAGCTTCAACCCATAATCAGCCGCGATCAATGAGATTTAATACGAGGCTCGTTACACAGCCTCTTTAACGCCCGCATCACTCTCCATTGGCGCATTCTCGATCCGGCCCGCCGCGTGATGCGCCGCTATCCAGGCGAAGACGAACGACGCACCGATGCTGGCTCCGGCCGCCGGATAGCAGCGCCCCATCACCGAGGCCGTGGAATTGCCGGTGGCGTAGAGGCCGGGAATGACTGATCCGTCCGCCTTCAGCACGCGGGCATATTCGTCCGTCAATATGCCGCCGCAGGTACCGACATCCCCCGGCACAATTTCCATGACATGGAATGGCGGCTTGTCGATCTTGCCCAGATTGGGATTGGGCTTGACCGTGGGATCGCCGAACCAATTGTCATAGCCGCGTCCGCCGCGATTGAAGTCGAGATCCTTGCCGGTCTCGCAATAGCCGTTGAACTTCTCGACCTCGGCCTTCAGACCGGCCGGATCGATACCTGCCTTTTCGGCCAGTTCCTCGATCGTGTCCGCGCTCTTCATCATGCCGCTGTCGATCCAGGACTGCGGCGTCTTGCCCGGCGGATAATAGCCCCAAGCGTAGCGCTTGCGATGGCGGCTATCGAGGATGACATAGGCCGGCACATCGTTCTGATAGAGGCGCTGGCCATTCTCCATGTACGAGCCGCTCTCGTTCAGGATGCGCCTGCCGTGGCGGTTGACGATGATGCAGTGCGGCTTGGAAATATCCGTATTGTGCATATTGGCCGGACCGCCCTCGGGCACCATGGTTCCGGGCACCCACCAGGCCTGATCCATCAGATCCAGCGCAGCGCCATGCCGCTGCGCAATCTCGATCATCTCTCCGGTGTCGCCCGGATTGGCGTTTGTCCATTCGGTTGAGCTGGGCTGCGGACCATATTTCCGGCGCATTTCCGCGTTGTGCGAAAAACCGCCGGCGTTGATGAGAACGCCATCGCGGGCGCGGATGCGCCGCTGCTTGCCGCCAGTCTCGGCCACAACGCCGGTGATCCGGCCATTTTCCTCGATCAATTCGACAACGCCGGTGTTGGTTCGAAAATCGACGCCCGCATTGACCGCCAGCATCAGCAGCCGCCCCTGCAACGCGCCGCCAAAGCTGAGCAGCGGCTTGCCGCGCCGCTTGACCAGCCACATGCGGAAGAGCAGCTTCATGCCTTCCCACATGCCCTTGGGCGTGCGTGTGGCGAGGCCGATAATGCCAGCCTTGTCGGTCGGTAGCGGCATTACCATCGGGCCAAGGCGCAGCTTGTCGAACAGCGGCCCCATGTCGCGCGCATCGAGCATGGGCGCGCCCACCGAACGGCTGCGCGTGCATCCGCCCGGCCGGTCGTCATAATAATCGGCCCAGCCTTCGGTCCGCAGCCATTTCATGCCCCGGTCTTCCAGCCATTTCATCATGACCGGCCCATGGCGCAGATAGGCTTCCTTGCGTTCGGGCGATGCTGCGGGCCCAGCATCGTTGCCGACAGTCGCGTCCATATAGATGCGGCCCGCCTCATGGCTGTCCTCTATGCCGTCCCGCGCGAGCAAATGGTTGTTGGGTATCCAGAGCACGCCGCCGGACATGGCCGTCGAACCACCGAGCTTGTCCGTCTTCTCCAACACCAGCGGTTCCTTGCCGATGGATTTGAGGTAGAGGCTCGCCGACATGGAGCCCCCGCCCGATCCGACGATCACGAAGTCAACGGTTTCGTCCCATCGCACGCCAACCATCAGTTCTTGTCCGTCAGATAATGGTGCAAAACTTCATGGAAATTGCTGATGGCGCGCTCCTGCACCGGGCTGGGCCGTGCGCCCCGGAAGCCCCGCGATTTCATGCCTTGCTGCACCTCGCCCATATTCTGGAAGTCCTGTTCCAGGATCAAACCCCAGTCGACCGCGGCCCAGTCCGCGCCATGCTCCACCTCGACATCGGGCTCAGCACCCTCGGCAAAGCGTTCCATGACGTTGATTTCGAAGATGGAGCTGTCGGGATCATCGCCATTGGGCCGGGCGCGATAGAAGAGCACATTGGTCGGCTGGTGCAGGAACACCAGATTGGGGAAGATATGCCAGTCGGTTCCCGCCGCCATCATCTGCTCGACGCTGACATCGGGCCAGGGCCGGTTGTTTTTCGCGGACTCCTCGCGGTGGAACTCGGCGAATTTCGCATAGACGGTATAGGGGTCCGCGTCCTCGGGCAGTTCCATCAGCCGCTCGCCCGCCGCCAGCATTTCCTGCGTCGTCGTCGCCTGGAGCGTATCCCAGATCACCTTGTTGAACAGATAAAGCCCCTTGCGGATGTCGCCCTTCACCTCGCCAAGGCGCGGGCTTGGCAAACCGAACAAAGCCGTCGGCGCATAGCCGAACATGCCATGCTTGCCCTTCGCCGCGCTATAGGTGAGGTCGTCGAAAAAGGGCAGCAATTGCCGGTGCGTCGTCTGGACGTGATAGCCCTCGTTGAATGCCTCCTGCGCCACTTTCCAGTTGCATGGCAGGGTGATCTGCTTGCGCCAGACATAGCGCATCTTGTCGAACTCAAAGGGGTCGAGCATCGACTTGGCTGGTTCGAGATATTCCTCCAGCGACTCGCAATCAGGGTCCATGTTGACAAACACCCAGCCGCCCCAGCTGCCGGTCTTGACGGACATCAGGGTGAGATCCTCATCCTGAAGCGTATCGCCCCAGTCCTGACGGTCGATGACA
>CBHCMH010000119.1:0-6188 GCA_965974445.1 uncultured Rhizorhapis sp. | reverse complement strand
TTGCAGGCTGCCCGCGCCGAAGGCGGGTGAGGTGACAAGCATCGGCATCGCGATGACCGCCGGACGTTCGGACCGGAGCGGGCAGGAAGGCGAGACCGTGCATGTGCTGCTTGTCGATCCTTCCCCGCTCAGTCGAAGTTGCCTCCTGGCGGGGTTCAGCGAAAATCCGGAGATTGCAGTTATCGCTTGCGGCGATGTTGAGGAACTGGAGGAGGGGCCGCTTCCCAAGGGAGAGCCGTCTGTCGTCATGCTCCAGACCGCCGGGCAGGATGTTCAATCGCGCGAGTTTGGCGAGCGGTTAAGGGCGCTGACGATCCGGTTTCCGAATACCGCTACAATGCTGTTGTCGGCACCAGAGGATGTTGGTCAGATGCTCGCCGCGCTGCGGCAGGGGGTCGGCGCCTATATCACCAGCGGCGTCGGCGTCGCACCCACAATCGCGGCCATCCGGCTTATGCGCGATGGCTTGATAGTCTATCCGCGAGACCTGTTGTCCGGGATCAGTGCAGGAGGATCGGCCGCGAAAGGCAGCGACATCGTCAGCGATCTGGCCCCGCGCCCGGGGGACGAACTGCTCACGCCCCGTCAACTTGACGTGCTCAGGTTGCTGGCAAGGGGCCTGTCCAACAAGGCGATAGCGTCGGAACTGGATATCAGCGAGAGCACGGTCAAGGTTCATATCCGTGCGATCATGGAACGCACGGGGATGCTGAATCGCACCCAGATCGTGGCCCATTTCTTTAGGCCTGGGTTCGACCGGCATTGAAGCGAGCGGATTGACCGGACCTCGTCTTGTCATCATCGGAGCATAAAAGTCTTGACCTTCGCCTTGCGCTCATGTTTGCGGACATCATGACGATTGAAGAGAAAATCGCAGAACTGGGACTCGTCCTCCCCCAGGCGGCAGCACCGGTGGCGGCTTATGTCCCGGCCGTGGAGGCAGGCGGCCTGCTGCACATTTCCGGGCAATTGCCGTTCGACGACGGCGTGCTGATGACCGGCCGTCTGGGCGAGGACCGGGATCTGGATTTCGGGGTAAGGGCGGCGGAGCGCTGCGGATTGATGTTGGTCGCGCAGATGAAACAGGCGCTGGGGGACCTCGGCCGGGTCGAACGAATCGTGAAGCTGGGCGCGTTCGTGAACAGCGCCGGGAATTTTACCGACCAGCCAAAGGTGGTGAATGGCGCGTCGGAACTGATGCAGAAGCTGTTCGGCGAAGCGGGGCGGCACGCGCGCAGCGCGGTAGGCGTTCCCGTGCTGCCGCTCGGCGCAGCGGTAGAGATTGACGCTATTGTCGCCGTTCGCCCGGCTTGACGCGTTCTTCGCCGCCACGCCGGACCCGGCGCGGGTGGCTTTCCTGTATGAACAACCCTTCGCGCACCGGGGCCTGCACGGTCTCGGTCTTGTCGAGAACAGCCGGGCGGCGTTCGATGCGGCGCTGGCGGCAGGGCATGGCATTGAATGCGATGTGCAGGCGAGCGCGGATGGCGTGCCGTTCGTCATTCATGACGAGGAACTGGACCGGCTGACCGGCGAGCGCGGCGAGGTTGGCGCGCAATTGGCGGCGGTGCTGGACAGCGTGCTGCTGAAGGGTACGGATGAGCATCTGCCGCGCCTTGATGAAATATTGGGCCGGGTCGGCGGGCGGTTGCCGCTGCTGATTGAAATAAAGGCGCCCGGACGCGATATAAAGCGCCTGTGCCATGGCGTCCGGCGTTCGCTGGAGGGTTATAGAGGCAAGGTTGCGATCATGTCATTCAACCCGCTGGTACCGGCCTGGTTTGCTGCAAACGCGCCCCGCATTGTGCGGGGGCTGGTAGTGACCGAGGAAGACAACAGGGGGCTGAAGGGAAGTATCGAGCGGACGCTGTCGTTGTGGCGGTCGCGGGCCGAGTTTCTGGCTTATGACATCCGGGATCTGCCCTCATCCTTTGCCGCGAGGGCGAGGCGGCGGGGGTTGCCGGTGCTGACCTGGACAGTGCGTGACGCGCGGCAGGAACAGGTGGCGGGAGCCCATGCTGATCAGGTCATTTATGAGAAGAACGCTTAGGACTGACATCGCAAACGCACTTCAGCGCTCCCGAGTTGGTGTGGCTGGGTGCCATGGCTGATCGCGACCCGGAAGGCATTGTCGCGCGCATTGCCGATGGGGTAGCGGCGCTGTCCAGAGATGAATGGGACGCCTGCGCGGGCAAGGACAATCCTTTCGTCTCCCATGACTTCCTGAGCGCGCTGGAGGATTCGGGTAGCGTCGGCGCTGGCACGGGATGGCAGGCCGCCCCGATCCTCATCAATGGGCCGGGCGGACGGATCGCCGCTGCGCTGCCCGCTTATGTGAAAAGCCACAGCCAGGGCGAATATGTTTTCGATCATGGCTGGGCCGACGCCTATGCGAGGGCCGGTGGGCGCTATTATCCCAAGCTGCAGATCGCATCGCCCTTTTCCCCGGTGCCTGGGCCGCGACTGCTGCTGCGTGATCCCGAGCTTGCGCCAACGCTGCTGAGGGCGGCGGAAATGGTCGTAGCTCAGAACGGTCTGTCGTCGGCACATGCGACCTTTGTCGATCGGCTGCAGGTTCCATTGTTCGAGTCGGCGGGCTGGCTGATCCGGGAGGACAGCCAGTTCCACTGGACCAACCGGAGCTATGGCTGCTTCGAGGATTTTCTGGCCGACCTTTCCAGCCGCAAGCGCAAGGACATCCGCAAGGAGCGTGCGGCGGCGGTGCAAGGGCTGGAGATCGTGCACCTCAACGGCGCGGAGATCAGCGAGGCGCATTGGGACATTTTCTGGGAATTCTATCAGGATACCGGCGCGCGCAAATGGGGGCGCCCTTACCTGACCCGGTCCTGCTTTTCGCTGCTGGGGGAACGGATGGCGGACAAAATGCTTCTGATCCTGGCCCTGCGGGACGGGAAGCCGATTGCCGGCGCGCTCAACATGATCGGGACGCAAACGCTCTACGGGCGTTATTGGGGCTGCGTGGAAGATGTGCCCTATCTGCATTTCGAGCTCTGCTATTATCAGGCCATTGACGTCGCCATCGCGCGGGGATTGAAAACCGTCGAGGCGGGCGCGCAGGGCGGCCACAAGCTGGCGCGCGGCTATGCGCCGGTCCCCACCTATTCGGCCCACTATGTCGCTGATCCGGGCTTCCGGCGGGCGGTGAAGGATTTCCTGGCGCGCGAGCGGGCGGCGGCGGCGCAGGAACGGGAATGGCTGGGGGAGCGGACGCCTTTCCGGAAAGGGTAAGCGGCGGACTCTCTGGTCCGGCCAACTGCCCGAATTGCCAGTATACCTCCACCTGAGGACCGCCCATTGCATGGTCCGGACATATGGACCCTGCGGCGGGGCATTTTGCCCGCCGCCCGCCATTTCGGGAGGCATTTCATGATCAATCGCCAGATTCTCCTTGCGTCGCGCCCGATGGGAGTTCCGACGCCGGACAATTTTCGCCTGGCCGAAAGCCCGGTTCGCGCGCTGGAGGAAGGTGAGATCCTGATCGAAAACCATGTATTCGCCATCGATCCGGCCATTCGCGGTATGCTGGACGAATTTGAGGACAGCTATTTGCCCGCCGTTCCCATTGGCGGCCTCATTCCCACCATGGTGCTGGGCCGGGTGATCCAATCCCGCAACCCTGAATTCAAGGAAGGCGATTATGGTCGCGGCTTTGTGGGTTGGGAGGAATATTCCATTCTCAACCCTTCCAACTTCGCGATAGAGAATGTGCATGTCGATCCGACCGTGCCGCTGACCGCCTATATGGGCGCGCTCGGCTGGTCGGGGATTACCGCCTATGTCGGCCTGAAGCGGATCGGCGAGATGAAGGCCGGTGAAACCGTCGTGATGAGCGCGGCTGCTGGAGCCGTGGGCAGTGTCGGCGGCCAGATTGCAAGGCTGAGCGGATGCCGCACGGTCGGCATTGTCGGTTCAAAGGCGAAGGCGGAGCTGGTGACCGGCCGCTTCGGGCTTGACGCCGCGATCGATTATCGGGCCGAGCCCGATCTGGGGGCTGCGATCAAGGCGGCTTGTCCCGATGGCGCCGACATCTATTTCGACAATGTAGGTGGAGCCATATTGGACGGCATGCTGCCGAACATGCGAGCCTTTGGCCGGATCGTGGTGTGCGGCATGGTGTCCAACTATAATGACCAGAATAATCCCTATCCCATCCGGAACCTGTGGCAGGTGCTGGTGAATCGGATCACCGTGCGCGGTTTTCTGGCCTATGAGCATCTCGACATGCTGGAGGAGGCGGAGGCGCAGCTCGGCGCATGGATCAAGTCCGGCGAGCTGGTGGCGCTGGAAAATGTCACGACCGGAATCGAAAATACGCCGTCTGCTTTCATCAAGTTGATGTCAGGCACGACCACCGGCAAGACGGTGGTCCGCTTGAACGAGCAGGTCACGACGCTGTAGTGGCGGACGCGGCAGGGGAGGACCCTGCCCGCCTTCGCCGATGCTCAAAGCGTCGGTGGGGCCTCGTCGGGATCCGCGCGCAGCAGATAGTCGACATATTTGTGGAAATAATGATTGCCGCGCTCGTTGCGGCCGAAAATGACCGACTTGAGCGCGCCTGACTCCAATCCTTTCTGCACTTGCAGGCCGACGCCGTAATCCTCGACATCCACGACATCGCGCAGCCAGTTCATCATGCCTTCGATTGCGGCGGCATCTTCGGCGTCGCGGGGCGGGTCGCGGCGGATGAACATCAGGTTGGTGACATTCTTGTCCGGCGTGTCGCCGGGAATCAACTGAGCGACCTGGGTAATTTCGGGCGCGAAGAAAATGCTGACATTGGGGAAAATGGTGCGGACGAAGTCATAGCCGTCATTTTCATGTTCGCCCCAGCTTTCGCGCGGCAGCGCCCCAAGCGCCTCCCTGATCTTCACCTGCGGATAGCCGACGCGCATATGCGGGCCAAAGGCGGTGAAATGCATGATATTGCTTAACGAGCGCGGGTAGATGGTTTCCGGATGCGCGGCGGCGAAATGATAGCCTTCAAGATAGCCGTCATAGGCGATCTTCCAATTGGCCCCATAGATCCGCCGCGAACCGCAATAATGCCATTTGTCGAGACCGTAAAACTCCAGGTCGTCCAGCATTCCGCCCAGATGATCCTTGATGCCGAATTCCAGCCCCGGCGTCAGGCACACCCAGATAATGCCGCCCGCTTCAGTAACGGGCAGCGCGGTCAGGCCGCGTTCCTCCTTGCAGACAGGGCCGAATTTCTGCGGGTCGGCGACGCCGATCAGCTTGCCGTCATTGCCATATGTCCAGGCGTGGTACGGACATGAAAAGCGCTTGGCATTGCCATGACCCTCGGGCTTCAGGATCATGCCGCGATGTGCGCAGACGTTCATCATCGCGGCGACCGTGCCATCGGACTTGCGCGTGATGAGGATCGGCTTTCCCAGCAGTTCCATCGCCTTGTAATCGCCCGGGTTGGGCAATTCGGCAGTCAGCGCGGCGAGCAGCGGCAGCTTCATGAAGATTTCGGCTTTTTCCCGCGCGAACACAGCCGGGTCGGTATAGGCGGCGGCGGGCACTTCCATCGTGGTCTCGGCGCAATGGGTGGTGCCGCTTTCCACATATTCAAGCATCTTTTCGGCTTCCTCGCCGATGACGTCATGATAGCCCATCTTTCACCTCTCTGTCGCGCGCCGGCGCCCTTTCCTGGCATGCACGGATACATCGTCCGCGCGCGGGGAAAAACTCCGGTAGATCATAGGTAGCGCAGCTGCGGGATGACAGCACTCTCACTAGCACCAGTTGCACACCAGGCCGCCAGCCTGTGTGCTGAAACGGCATGGGTGCGGACACGCAGTGGCCTCACGCAATCTACAGGTTTCCGGCGGGCGCGAATAGGCTAGTCTGGCCGGCGAGAAGGAGAGTAGCATGGCTGAAAGCGATCCCAGGATCAAAGGCGAACCGCTGGCGCGCTGTCCGGGCATCTCGGTGCGCGATCTGGCGCTGGCGGATACCAACCCGGTGCCGGAATTTCTGTACACTGACGAATATGAAAACCTCGGATCGGAGCCGATCCCGGCGAGTCGATACACCGATCCCGCTTTTTTTGAGGAGGAGAAGCAGAAAATGTGGCCCCGCGTGTGGCAGTTTGCTGCGCGGGAAGAGGAACTGCCAGAGCCCGGCGACGGACCACAGCGCGAGCGTCGCCAGCCCGCTGA
>CBHCMH010000118.1:0-6200 GCA_965974445.1 uncultured Rhizorhapis sp. | reverse complement strand
TCGCGCTGCTCCACGCGCCGTTGCGCGTCATAAATCGCCCCGTCGAGCTGCCGGCCCGCCTGCTCCAGCCGGCCAGCCAATTCCCGGTGGGAGGCAAGCTGCGCGCCCAACGTCACCTCATTGGTCGCAAACAGCTCGGCGCGGACATTCCGGACGCGCTGCGCATTATCCTGAAGCGCCAATGTTTCATTGCGCGCGCGCGCGGTTTCGACGCTGGCAAGCAGGTGCTGGACCCGCCGTGCGCGCACCACGCGCTCCCGCTTGGCGATCACGCGCTTCACGATCCGAACGCTCCCTGCAGCGCCTCGACACTGTCCGCAAATCCGATATGGCTGCGCGAATCCTGCCGCAGAAATTCAAGCAATTCCGGCCGCCGCGCGACCGCTTCGTCAATCACCGGATCATTGCCGGGACGGTAAGCACCCATCAGGATCAGGTCGCGATTTTCCTCATAAGCCGCCCAAAGACGGCGGAAGATGGAAGCCGCATGGCGATGCCCGTCCGTGACGACATCGGCCATGACGCGGCTCAGCGACTTGCCAACGTCGATTGCCGGAAAAATACTCTGTTCGGAAAGCTGCCGGGAAAGGACGATGTGGCCATCGACAATCGCGCGGGCCGCATCCACGATGGGATCGTCGGTATCGTCACCGTCGGCCAGCACCGTGTACAGCGCCGTGATCGAGCCACCCGACCGGCTATCCACGCCAGCGCGCTCGACAAGGCGCGGGATGAGGGACAGGGCGGAGGGCGGATAGCCCTTCATTGCAGGCGGCTCGCCAAGCGCCAGTCCGATCTCCCGCTGGGCATGGGCGCAGCGGGTGAGGCTGTCGATCAGCAGCAGCACCTTCTTGCCGCGCGCCCGATAATATTCGGCAATCGCCGTGGCGCGAGCAGCGGCGCGCAAGCGCAGCACAGGCGGATGATCGGCGGGCACCGCAACGACGATGCTCTTGGACCGGATCATTCCTTCCAGCTTGGTTTCCAGAAAGTCGCTCACCTCACGGCCGCGCTCGCCGATCAGGCCGACGACAACGACATCAGCTTCCGCCCCGGCGATCATCTGCCCCATCAGCACGGATTTGCCCACACCGGAACCCGCGATGATCGCGACGCGCTGGCCCCGCCCGGCGGACAGCAACGCATTGACGGCCCGGACACCCAGGTCGAACGGCTCGGTCACGCGGCCCCGGTCGAGCACATTGCCTTTGACGCCCGCGAGCGGCCAATAGGCATTGGCCATGATCGGACCCTTGCGGTCCAACGGCATCCCCATGGCATCGATGACGCGGCCCATCAGGCCGTCGCCGACCTGCACCATATTGGCGGCGCTGTCAGGTTCGACCCGCGCGCCGCTTTCGTGCGGAGCATCAAGGTCCAGCGGCACGAGCAGAGCGCGATTGCCGCGAAAACCCACCACTTCTGCGCGCGCGACCGTACCATCGGCCGCGATCACGCGCGCACCCGCGCCGATCGGGCGGTTGAACCCGGTGACTTCCATCATGCCGCCCTCATGGGCGACGAGGCGGCCGACATGGCGCGGGCCGGCATGCGCGACCTGCATGGTTTCCAGAAGCGTTTCGGCCTGTTTCAGGACCGCACCGATCATGAGCGCCCCGTCATGTCGTCCAGCAGGCTCTGGAGCCGGGACAGACGGATTTCCGGGCCATCCTCGACCCAGCCGTCGGACGTTTCGAGCCGCACCGATCCGCGCAGCATCTCTTCGTTGGGCAGCAATCGGACGGGCAAGTTCTTGGCTTCCATTAACTCTACATCGTCGGGATGGAGGTGCAGGGCCGGCTGGCCTACCTCCTCCTCGATGCATTCGGCGATTGCGAGGCAGCGTGTTTCGAGGAGATTGCCATCAACCTCCACCTCGCCCGCAATCTGACGGACAAGACGCAGGACGGCGGTCGAAAGCAGCGCCGAGAGCGCACCGCTCGATTCCGGCTGAAGCTGTTCCAATGCCAGGGCGAGCCGAAGATGGGCGGCCCGGTCGGCCTCGATCTCCGCGCGGGTTACGCGAACGCCTTCATCAAAGCCCTGGGCGAAAGCCTCGGCTGTCAGTGCGTCGAGCGAAACCGGCGGCTCATTCTCCTCCAGATTATCGAGGGAGGGACTGCCCATCGGCGTGAACTGGTCAGTTTCCAGCCCGTAAAGCGGGCGGAAACTTTCCTGCGGGCTCAAATCGCCCCAACTGCCGAAACGGGCTGCCTGCGCTTCAACTCCTTGCCAGATATCAGACAAAATCCTCGCCTCCCTTGCCGCCAAGCATGATCGCGCCGGATTCCGCCATGCGGCGGGCGGCGGCGATAACCTGCTTCTGGGCATCGATCACATCGGCGAGGCGAATGGGTCCGCGATCCTCGATCTCGTCCTGGATCGCCTGCGCCGCCCGGCTGGACATGCAGCCGAAAATCTTGGCCTTGAGCAGTTCGTTGCAGCCCTTCAGCGCAACGACCAGAATTTCGTTATCGACGGTACGGAGCAATGCGCCGAGATTCTTCTCGTCCATCTCGATCAGATTATCGAAGACGAACATTTCTTCCTCGATCGTCGCGGCCACCACCTTGTCGCGCTTGCCGATCTGTTTGATGATCCGCTGCTCATTGACCTTGCGGACGTTGTTCATGATGGCCGCAGCTTCGCTGGTGCCTCCGCGTTGCGAGGCCGCGCCGGTTACGGTCTGCGTCCCCCGGCGCGACAACAGCGCTTCCAGATCGTCGAGCGCCTCGGCCGTCACCGGCCCCAGCGTCGCGATGCGATAGACAATGTCGTCCTGCTGATCGAGCGGCAGCAATTGCAGCACATCGGCGGCGACAGGCGCATCCAGATGCGCCAGCACCAGCGCCATGATCTGCGGATGCTCATGCTCGATGATCTGGGCGATCTCCTTCGCTTCCATCCATTTGAGCATTTCCAGCTTGTTGGACCGCGCGGGCGGCGTGATGCGGGCAAGCATATTGTCGGCCCGGTCCGGCCCCAAAGCCTTGTGCATCATCGCCCGAATGTGATCGCCCGCGCCATATCCGACGGTGGTGCGCCTTTTCGCCTTGCTGACAAACTGGTCGAGGGCGGCGTCCACTTCCTCCACCGCGACGTCCGCGACATCGTACATGGCGTAGCCGAGCTGGCGCACTTCCTCCGGCTCCAGGCGGGACAGGATCTGCGCGGCTTCATCATCCTCGAACAGCATCAGCAGCACGGCGGCGGCGGCGCTGCCGGACATCGGGCGAGTTTGCAGCGCTGCCTCAGGCATTGAGGGCCTCCTTGCGGCCAGAGTCACGGAGAAGATCGCGAACCACCAGGGCAGCGCGATCAGGATCCTGCTTCACGAAATTGCGAATGAGCGCCGCGCGCTCGGCATAGGTCTGGGTCGAAGAGATCATGTCCAGCGTCACCGGCCGACTGGGATCGGCGGCGGCCGCGCGGCTGATTTCCTGCGATATTTCCGCGCCGATAGCGGCGCCCCGGCTGGCCGACAGGCCTGCATTCTCCTCCCGAACCGCCGCGCGGCGCTTGAGCAATGGCCGGCCGATGCCGAAGATGATGGCCAGCGCCACAAGTAGCGCCGACAGGTTGCGCGCCAGCATCGATACCCAGCTCGCTTCATACCAGCTGCCCGATATGTCCTCTGCGTCGGTGACCGCGAACTTGCGGGCCGTCAGGGCGACCACATCGCCACGCGCCTGGTCGAAACCGACTGCGCCCTTCACCAAGGCTTCCAAGGACGCGATTTCTTTCGCTGTCCTGGGCTTGCCGGTTTCCGGATTGCGCAGGGCGACAGCGACCGAGAGCCGCTTGACCGTGCCGATCGCATTGCGCGTGACGGAAACCTCCCGGCCCAGCTCGAAATTGCGGACGAAATTTTCCGCTGTCTTGGCTGCTGCGGCGGCCTGCGCGGCGGTAGCGGGGTCGTTGGGCTGAGCACCGGGAACAGCGGCAGGGGGCGCCTGGTTCGCCAGCGCGCCGGGAATGCCGTAAGCCGGGGGCTCTCCCTTGTCGGAGGTCCAGCTGCCCTGTTCGGATTTCACCCGGGCCTCATCGGACGGGAAAGTCTCCCGCGTCGCCTGGCTTTCGGAAAAATTGAGTTCCGCATGGACTTCGGTGCTGAAATTATCCGCCCCCAATATCGGCGTCAGCAGCGCAATCACCGCCTGGCGATAGCGCTCCTCCACTCTTGCCTGCACCGCGATCTGGCGGTCCGTTTCGGCCGATCCACCTGCCTCTCCAGGACTGGAGAGCAGGCGGCCGTTCTGATCCACCACCGAAACGCCGTCGGGCGAAAGCCCCGGCACGGAGGAGGCGACGAGGTGAACAATGGCCTGCACCTGCGCGTCCGACAATGCCCGTCCATCGGCAAGGCGCAGCATCACCGATGCGGCGGGCTTGGTCTTGTCGCGCAGGAAGATGCTCGGCTGTTCAACGGCCAGGTGAACCCGCGCCTTCTGCACAGCGTCAATCGCTTCGATCGTGCGGGCAAGGTCGGTTTCGCGGGCGCCGCGCAGCTTTTCGCCCTCGACAGCGCGGCTTGCTCCCATGGGCAGGGAGTTGATCAGGCTGTCGCCGTCAGGCGCGCTCTTGGGCAGCCCCTCGGCTGCGAGCAGCATCTTTGCCTTGTGGTAATCGCTCTCCGACACGGTCAGCGCGCCGGTGGCGTCATCTAGATTGAAGCCGATACCTGACGTTCCCAAGGCTTCCGCGACTGCGGCCTTGTCGCCGTCGGGAAGACCCCGGAACAGGTCCCGCTGCGCCGGCTCACGCAAGGCGAGCCAGGCCAGCGCCGCGATCGCGACGACGGCCAGCAGGCCGACCATGGGAAGGCTTCTCGCCACCGCCGGCTGACGGATGAACTCCGCGAAACGAAGCTGCACGCCCTCAAAGCCGCCGCCCCCGGCAAAGGGGCGGGCCGGCATGCTGCGGGCGGGTGTGGATGGGTTATCGATGGTCAGGCTCGTTTCACTCATATCACACCGGCATGCTCATGATGTCTTTGTAGGCGGACAGGAGCTTGTTCCTAACCTGCAAAGTCGCTTCAAATCCGATCGAGGCCTGCTGCTTGGCAAGCATCACCGACGCAATGTCGGTGGTTTCGCCGCGCTCATAAGCGGCGGCGGCCTCCGATGAATTGCTCTGGAGGGCATTGACCTCCTGAATGGCCGACTTCATCGCCGCGCCGAAATCGGTGGCGTTCGGGCCGGACACGCCAGACACGGGCGAAGCACCGCCGCTCGCGGCCGCATTGGCCTCGCGAAGCGCGCTGTTCTGTTGAAGGATGGCGGCGCGCATCGCCATCACGCTGTTGGTGTTGATGACCGTCATGTCTCAATCCCCCATCAGGCCGCCGCCAGCTCTCGCATTTCAGCGAGGCGGTAGCGCAAGGTGCGTTCGGAAATGCCGAGCCTGCGGGCGGCGCGGGCGCGATGGCCGTCCACCTCGTCCAGCACGGCCCTGATCCGGTCGAGCGCCGAGGCACGGGCAACGTCCTGCAGCGACGAAGTTGAAGCCCACGAGGCAGGCGCTGCAATTGGAGCGGACACCGGAGCGACAACAGGCTTTGGTGCTGGCGTGATCTGCAGATCCTCGGCCTCGATCCGATCGCCGTCACGCAGGACCAGCGCACGCTGGAGCACATTGCCCAGCTCGCGAGCGTTGCCCGGCCAGCCATGCGCCATCAGCTTGTCCAATGCTTTTGCCGTCGGCCAGACAAAGGCTGCGTTGCCCGCCTGCTGACGCAGCAGCAGCGCCGCCGCGATCGCACGGACATCCTGACGGCGCTCGGCCAGCGGCTTCAAGTTCAGCGGCATGACATTCAGCCGCCAGTAAAGGTCGGACCGGAACTTGCCCTCGTCGCACAGAGCGCCAAGGTCGCGGTTCCCCGCCGCAATGACGCGCACGTTGACGGGCAGAGGATGGGTCGCGCCGACGGGCAGCACTTCGCCCTCCTGCAGCGCGCGGAGCAGCTTTGCCTGAAGGGCAAGCGGCAGCTCGGCGATTTCGTCCAGGAACAATGTACCGCCGTCGGCCGCTTGGAACAGGCCGTCCGACGAAGCGGACGCGCCGGTGAAGGCGCCCTTGCGATGCCCGAACAGCATCGCTTCCATCATGGTTTCGGGAAGGGCGGCGCAGTTGACTGCAATGAAATCCTTGCCGGAACGTCCGCTGCTGGCATGAACGAAGCGGGCCATGCCCTCCTTGCC
>CBHCMH010000117.1:0-6228 GCA_965974445.1 uncultured Rhizorhapis sp. | reverse complement strand
CCCTTTTGGGGGCGGCCTTAAAATTCGAGGGTGTGGGCGATGGGGGTAATGCTCCTAACACCTATCGCCCCGAGCGAAGTCGTGGCACGCCGGCAAAGCGCAACGTGTCTCGACTTCGCTCGACACGAACGGGGATCAGGAACTTACCCATCAACCCGCGTCCCCTCCGCCATCTCAAACCCCCGCAGCAATTCCCCGGCACTCATCGCCGCCTTGCCCGCGCGCTGGATCAGGGCGGGGCGGATCGCGTCCCTGCCGCAGGCGATGAGCAGGCTGTCGTCCAGCAATTCGCCCGGTGTGCCGCTGGCATGTTCGATATGGGCGGCATGCACGCGGAAACGCTCGCCGCGATATGCGAAAAAGGCGCCCGGCGCGGGATTGAACGCCCGGATCTGCCGCTCGATGAAATGCGCGTCGCGGGAAAAGTCGATCCGCGCTTCGGCCTTGTCGATCTTGGCCGCATAGGTGACGCCGTCCTCCGGCTGCGGCACAGGCGGCTGGCCGTCGAGATCGTCGAGCACCTCCACCATCAGTTCCGCGCCCGCAACGGCCAGTTCGGCGGTCAGTTCGCCCGCCGTCTTGTCCTCGATCGGGGTCACATGCTTGGCGCGCATCGGCCCGGTATCGAGCCCGGCCTCCATGTCCATGATCGTGACGCCGGTGACATTGTCGCCCGCCCAGATCGCGCGCTGGATCGGCGCTGCACCCCGCCAGCGCGGCAGCAGGGAGGCGTGGACATTCATGCAGCCAAGGCGCGGCGCGGCCAATATCGCCGGCGGCAGGATCAGGCCATAGGCCGCGACCACGGCGACATCGGCCTCCAGCGCCGCAAACGCCGCCTGCACCTCGGCGTCTTTCAGCGACACGGGCGTGCGCACCTCCAGCCCCATCGCCTCTGCCCGCGCATGGACGGGCGTGGGGCGCAGCGCCTTGCCACGGCCCGCCGGGCGGGGCGGCTGGCTGTACACCGCAACGATGCTGTGCCCCGCTTGAGCCAGCCTTTCCAGCGTCGGCACCGCGAAATCCGGCGTTCCCATGTAGATAATGCGCATATTCCCTCTGAAACGCTTGGCAGGGATGAGCGCAACCCCTTATCTGCTTTGCCATGGCATCACCAGAGATTGAGTCCCTGACGCAAGCATTGTCGAAGCTGCCCGGCCTTGGCCCCCGTTCGGCGCGGCGGGCGGTGCTGTATCTGCTCAAGAAGCGGGAGGCGGCGATGGGGCCGCTGCTGCGCGCGCTGGAGGCGGTGAACGAGGCGCTGGAAACCTGCTCGACCTGCGGCAATGTCGATACCGTCAACCCCTGTTCCATCTGTTCCGACCCGCGCCGGGATGACCGGGCGCTATGCGTGGTGGAGGATGTGGCGGACCTCTGGGCGCTGGACCGATCCCGCCTGTTTCCGGGGCGATTCCATGTGCTGGGCGGTCGCCTGTCCGCGCTGGAAGGGGTGCGGCCGGAGGATCTGTCCATCGACGCGCTCATCAACCGGATTGCGGCGGGCGGCATTGACGAGGTGGTGCTCGCCATGAACGCGACGCTCGAAGGGCAGACCACCGCCCATTATATCGCCGAGCGGATCGAGCAATATCCCGTCCGCCTGACGCAGCTTGCCCATGGCCTGCCGGTGGGCGGGGAACTGGACTATCTGGACGAGGGCACATTGGCGCAGGCGCTCCGGGCGCGACGGCCGGTGGGTTAACTTTGGCGCACTGGTCGTCTTTCATCTGTTCCGTCATCCCTGCGAAGGCAGGGATGACGGCAAGGAGAGGCAAAGGGTAGGTATTGACCCCGCATTCGCAGGAGTGCGAGCTATCTTGATATTCCCGCCTCGATCTCATATTTTCCCGATATGGCCATTCTACCCATCCTTGAGACGCCGGACCCACGGCTGCGCACCATTTCGACGCCGGTGGAGGCCATCGACGATGAGTTGCAGCGGCTGATCGACGACATGTTTGAAACCATGTACGACGCGCCCGGCATCGGCCTTGCCGCCATTCAGGTGGGCGTGCCCAAAAGGCTGCTGGTCATGGACCTGCAGGAACCGGCGGAAGAGGGCGGTGAGCCTGTCCGCAAGCCCCTGGTCTTCATCAATCCGCAGATCCTGGAAGGGTCGGAGGAACATTCGGTCTATCAGGAAGGCTGCCTCTCGGTCCCCGATCAATATGCCGAGGTGGAGCGGCCGGCTTCGGTCCGCGCCAGCTGGATGGACCGCAAGGGCGTGATCCATGAGGAACAGCTTGAAGGCCTGCTCGCCACCTGCCTGCAGCATGAGATGGACCATCTGGAGGGTATCCTCTTCATCGACCATCTCTCGCGCCTGAAGCGCGACATGCTGCTCAAGAAGCTCGCCAAGGCCCGCAAGGACAACGCGCAGGCGGCGTGAGGGCAAGTTCGGCGTAATTCAAAGTTCGTCATTCCCGCGAAAGCGGGAACCCATTTCCACGCTTGGTTCAACGCCGGAAATTGGGGCGAGATGGGTCCCCGCTTTCGCGGGGATGACGAGAATGAGAGCGAGCGAGGTTACCCAACAATCCTGCTTTCGCAAAAATACAAACATGCTGCGACTTGAGCCACTCGCCATAAGCCGCTAGGTTCCCTTTTCGTTCCCATCCAAAAAGGCGCTTATGGCAGAGATTTTTCCCCTGATATTCGCTGTGGTCGCGGCTTTTGCGGGACTGGCGCTCGGCTGGATGCTGGGCGGGCGCGGTGTGGCGCAGGCGCGGCACGAGCGCGATGCGCTGGGCGAGCGGTTCAATGCCGCGATCCGCGATCTGGCGGGCGCGGAGGAACGGGCAAGACAGGCGGGGGAACTACAGGCGCGGCTCGACATTGCCGCAACGGAGCGGGAAACAGCGCGGCGGGAACTGGCAAGCCTCCAGTCGCAAAGCGACGAGCGGGAGCGCTCCTTCGGCGAGCAGCTTGCCAATCTGCAGGCGGCAAAAGAGCAGCTGTCCGCGCAGTTCAGCGAACTGGCGCAGAAAATCTTGCATGAGGCGCAGGGCCAGTTCCTCAAACGCGCCGACGAGCGCTTTCATCAGGCGGGAGAAAAGAGCGAGGCGCAGTTGAAGGCGCTGCTGCAGCCGGTGGAGTCGACGCTGAAACAATATCAGGAGGGCCTGCAGCGGGTCGAGAAGGAGCGGACCGAAAGCTATGCCGGGCTGCGCGAGGCGGTGGATCAGGTGCGCATCGGGCAGACCCAGGTGAAGGATGAGGCGGCGCGGCTGGTCAATGCCCTGCGCTCCAGCCCGAAGGCGCGCGGGCGCTGGGGCGAGCAATCGCTGCGCAACGTGCTGGAACAGGCGGGATTAAGCCCGCATGCCGATTATCGTTCGGAAGTGTCTGTCGATACCGACGACGGACGGCTGCGGCCCGATGTGATCGTCAGCCTGCCCGGCGGGCGGGAACTGGTGATCGACGCCAAATGCTCTTTGAACGCCTATCTGGACGCCTCGGAAGAAGTGGACGACCTGCTGCGCACCGCGCATCTGAAGGCGCATGCCACATCGATCCGCAACCATGCGCAGCAATTGGGCGCAAAGGATTATTGGGCGCGCTTCGGCAAGGCGGCGGACTATGTCGTCATGTATATTCCCGGCGAACATTTCCTCTCCGCCGCGCTGGAACAGGATGAGGGGCTGTGGGAATGGGCGTTCGAGCGGCGGGTACTGCTGGCGACGCCAACCAACCTGGTTGCCATCTGCCGCACCGTCGCCAGCGTATGGCGGCAGGAGAAGCTGGCCGAGGAAGCGCAGGCGATCGGCGCGTTGGGTAAGGAATTGTACGAGCGGCTTTCCGTCGCGGCGGGGCATTTGGGCAAAGTCGGCCGCAGCCTGAACAGCGCCGTCGGACAGTTCAACAGCTTTGCCAACAGTTTCGAAAGCCGGGTGCTGGTCACTGGCCGCAAGTTCCGGGACATGAACATCGAAACGGGATCGAAAGAGATCGAGGGAATCGAAACTATCGACGCTCTGGCCAAGGAGCCGCAAGTCGAAGTGCTGCCGGGGCCGGCGGAATAGTGCCGGGCTACATTGAGCATGACCTGTATGGCTGGGATGTCGCCATTCCCCTCCCGCTTGCGGGAGGGGTTAGGGGTGGGCATACCACCACGCTATCCTTACAGGCCCACCCCCGGCCCCTCCCGCAAGCGGGAGGGGAGTGCGGCGGCTCAAACCCGGAATGAGTCATATGTAACGCAGACGGGTGAGACGGTATCAAACGCCCCCGATCAAGGCTCCGTCGCCAATATGTACGTCTGCCGCACGGCGTCGATGGGTTTCAGCCTGTCCCCATCCTCATAATGCCAGAAGGTCCAGCCGTTGCACGATGGCGCGTTCTGCAGCGTCGCGCCCAGCTTGTGGATCGATCCGGACTCGCCCTCGGCCTGCAATGATCCGTCCACGCGGACAATGGCCTTCCACCGCCGCTTGACGTCGAACAACTGCGTGCCGGGCTTCATATAGCCGTTCTCGACCAGCGTGCCGAACGCCACCTTCGGCTGGGCCTTGGGCGATTGCATGATGGTGAGCGCGGATTCATCAAGCGGCAGGGCGGCGGCGATCCGCTCCAGCGCGACTTCGCAATAATCCGCTTCCTTCTCGATCCCGATCCACTTGCGGCCAAGGCGGCGCGCCACCGCGCCAGTGGTGCCGGTGCCGAAAAAGGGATCGAGCACGATGTCGCCGGGCTTCGTGCAGGCCAGCAATATGCGATAGAGCAGCGCCTCGGGCTTTTGCGTCGGGTGCGCCTTCGTCCCGTTGCGCTTCAGCCGCTCCTGCCCGCCGCAGATCGGCAAGACCCAGTCGGATCGCATCTGCAGCTCATCGTTCAGCGTCTTCATCGAACGATAGTTGAAGGTGTAGCGCGCATCCTCGCCCTGCGACGCCCAGATCAGCGTCTCATGCGCGTTGGTGAAGCGCGTGCCCTTGAAATTGGGCATCGGGTTCGCCTTGCGCCAGATGATGTCGTTGAGGATCCAGAAGCCCCGATCCTGAATCGCCGTGCCGACGCGGAAGATATTGTGATAGCTGCCGATCACCCAGATGGTGCCGTTGGGCTTCAGAATGCGCCGCGCCTGTTCCAGCCAGGCATGGGTGAAGGCGTCATAAGCCGCAAGCGTGTCGAACTTGTCCCAGTCATTATCGACCGCGTCCACGCGCCCTCCTTCGGGCCGGAACAGGTCGCCGCCAAGCTGCAGATTATAGGGCGGATCGGCGAAGATCATATCGACGCAGGCATCGGGCAGCGCGGCCATGGCGCTGATGCAATCGCCCCGGATCAGCCGGTCGGCCTCGATCGCCACTGGCGGCTTTGCCGCAGACTTGCCCTTGCGCGTCGAAACGCGTTCCATGACACCCATATTCTTCATGACCCCTGTTGTTGCCATAGGGATGAGTCCTTGAGAGTCCTCCGTCAAGTTCAAAAGCTTAGGGTTCAAGCCTCACAAAATGGTTAACATGATGAGAACGAAACGAGTCCCCACGACATGTTGAGTCAATTCGTCGCATCCGGACTCAACATGTCGTGGGTGTGGCCGCAAGGACTCATGGAAAAAAGTTCATGATATTTACGCGCCGCCGTCCCGGCGAAGGCCGGACCCGGACCCTCACCGCCTGTGCCGGCTTTCTTGAAAGCCCGGCGGCAAACCCTATGTGCTGCCCGGCGACCATCTCCAGGATCGCCCGGATAGGTACGAACCCCTCCTTGCGTCATGCGAACAAATATGGAACATACGCTCCCATGCTGACTCACCTCCAGAAGCGGGCGTTTACGCGATGCTGACTCACATTAGCGTGCGCGGCGCGCGCGAGCACAACCTGAAGGGCATCGACGTCGATCTGCCCCGCGACAAGCTGATCGTCATCACCGGACTGTCGGGCTCGGGCAAATCCAGCCTCGCCTTCGACACCATCTATGCCGAGGGGCAGCGCCGCTATGTGGAGAGCCTCTCCGCCTATGCGCGTCAGTTTCTGGAGATGATGCAGAAGCCCGATGTCGAGCATATCGACGGCCTCTCCCCCGCCATCTCGATCGAGCAGAAGACGACCAGCCGCAACCCGCGCTCCACCGTCGCCACCGTCACCGAGATCTACGACTATATGCGCCTGCTCTGGGCGCGCGTCGGCGTGCCCTACAGCCCCGCAACCGGCCTCCCGATCGCCGCCCAGACCGTGTCGCTTATGGTCGACCGGGTGATGGCCCTCCCCGAGGGCACCCGCCTCTACC
>CBHCMH010000116.1:0-6249 GCA_965974445.1 uncultured Rhizorhapis sp. | reverse complement strand
GGTCATCACAGTGATGCTCGCGCTGGGAAGCAGCGTGGCAGGCGTGATCGGCGCGTTGGGCTTCGCCACGCTATGCGTCGCCGGCCTGTTTTTCTGGTTTCTGTATGGCGGGCGTTACCGCATGATCAAAAGGGCAAGGCCGGACACAAATCCCGCCAGCGACAGATAGCCGACGCACATGGACAGTGCGTCCTCCAGCTTTGCGCCTGATTGACGGCCGGTTCTGGGGAACGGGACGACATCCGCCGGTTCGAGCCGCGTCCTGATATCATGAGTGTCCGAACTGGGAAGCGTCGCCATGATCTTGTTCCGATCCGCTGGTTGATGCGTCCGGCCATGATGCGGCGTGTTGGTAAATATCGGGTGAAGGAACGGTCGCCGGTGCGATGAAATGAAGGTCCGTTTTGGAGTATCTATCGCGCGGCGAGTTCTTCCAGCAGTTTTTCGCGCGGCCCGACGGATATGATGCGCCCGGCGTCCAGGTGCAGTACGAGATCGGCCACGGCCAGGATCGATCGCCGGTGCGCCGCGAGCAGGACGATGCCGCCGCGCGCCTTGACAGCTTCGACGGCGGCGGCGAGCGCCGCCTCTCCGTCGGGGTCGAGATTGGAATTCGGTTCATCGAGCAGCAGGAGGAATGGGTCGCTATAAAGGGCGCGGGCC
Source organism: uncultured Rhizorhapis sp. (assembly GCA_965974445.1). GTDB lineage: Bacteria > Pseudomonadota > Alphaproteobacteria > Sphingomonadales > Sphingomonadaceae > Rhizorhapis. The sequence continues at coordinate 5,586 of CBHCMH010000116.1, read as the reverse complement.
AATGCGATGCGCTGCCTCTGTCCCGCCGACAGGAAGCCGCCATTGGAACCGACGGGAGTTCCGTATCCCTGCGGCAAGCGCTTCACCAGATCATGGATGCCGGCCATGCGGGCCGCCGCGATGATGCCGGAGGTCTCGGCACCTGGAGAGAAACGGGCGATATTGTCCGCGATGCTGCCGTCGATCAATTCGGCGTTCTGGGGCAGGTAGCCGATGGCCTTGCCGCGTTTTGCCGGGGCATATTGATCGAGCGCCGCGCCATCCAGGCGGACATGGCCGTGGCTGGCGGTCCAGATGCCCGCCAGAGTCTTGAGCAGCGTCGATTTGCCTGATCCGCTGGGGCCGATGACGCCCAGAACTTGCCCCGCCTCCAGCCGGAAGCTGATACCCGCAAGGGTCGGTTCGGTCGCGCCCGGCGGGATTACGGCAAGATGTTCAACCCGCAGCTCCTGCCGGGGTGGCGGGAGGTCGATCGGCAATGGGACCTGTGCCGGTTCCTTCAGATAATCCTCCAGTCGCCGCCAGCTCTGCCGGGCAGCCGTCAGGCCGCGCCAGTTGCCGATGGCCTGTTCGACCGGGGCGAGGGCGCGGGAGGCGAGAATGGAGCTGGCGAAAATGACGCCGCCGGTTGCTGCCCCATCAATGACCAGCAGCGCGCCGACGGTCAGCACCAGCGACTGGAGAAGCATGCGCAGAACCTTGCTGGCACTGCTCATTGTCGCGGCGGTGTCGGCCATGGCCTGCTGCGCCGCGAGGAAGTCACGGCTATGCGCGGTCCAGTGGCGTTGCAGATGCGGCACCATCGCCATCGCCTGCAGCACTTCGGCATGGCGGCGGCTGGCCTCCGCGACGGCAAGCCGCTGATTGGCCTTCTGCGTCAGCAATTCTGTGGGCGCGCGCGTCAGCCGGTCCGTGGCGAAAGTGAGGGCGAGCAATGTCAGTCCTCCCAGGAGGACGGTCAGCCCCAATGCCCAGTGCAGCAGCGTCAGGACCGCGATGAAAAAGACCATCCAGGGCAGGTCGGCTATGGCGAGCGGACCGCCGGTTGCCAGAAAATTCCGGACCTGATCGAGATCGCGGATGGGTTGCAGGCTTTCCCCCTGACTGGAGCGGCCGATGGCGAGCGTTGGGACGAGGGCGAAGATCTGATCGCCCAGTTCGTGATCGATGGTGGCGCTGACCCGGCTGAGCAAGCGGGTGCGGACAATGTCCATTGCCGCCTGAAACAGATAGACGAGCAGGACAATGAGCAGCAGCCCCCAGAGCGTCGGCAGGCTGCCGGATGGGAGAACGACATCATAGACCAGCATCATGTAGATCGCGCCACCAAGCAGCAGGATATTGAGCGCGGCGCTGAGCAGGAAAATGCCGGCAAAGGCAGATCGGGACTTTCCAAGGACGGCGGCGATACGGGATCGCGGTTGGGTGCGCATGATGTATCGTCCGTACCCATATGTGAGTTCGCTCAGTCTAAGGCCGCAACCCCTCACACCCCACCGCAATTTGATCCGTTCCGGCTTGCAGCTTTATTTGCACCGCCTTTTTGCGTAGGCGATGGTTGGGCAAACCGTTTCGGGGAGTGCATTGAATTTGGCTGCTGAACCAGGGCCGCCCCGGCGCGGGACCAAGGCGTTTCTTGCCGCGTCTGGCGTGGCGCAGATATGTGCATTGGCGCGCTATACCGTGCTGGCGCGGTTGCTGGGTCCAGAGCAGTTGGGGCTGGCGGCGATCCTGATCCTGACGGCGCAATTCTTTGAATCGGTGACCGACAGCGGCAGCGACCGTTTTCTGGTGCAGGACCGGGGGGGGGACGATCCGGCGCTGCTGCGCCTGACGCATCTGGTATCGCTGGGGCGCGGACTGTTGATCGCGGGCACGCTTATCCTTCTGGCTGGACCCTTGGCCAGCCTTTCAGGCGCGCCGCAGCTGGCGCCGGAAATCGCGATACTGGCGGTCGCGCCGCTGATCATGGGTCTTGTCCATTGGGATTATCGCCGCCAGCAGCGTGAAAGCGACTTTCGGGGCGAGGGGCGGATCGTGGCGGGGGCGGAGGTTGCCAGCCTGATCGTCACGACCATTGCCGCATGGCTGCTCAGGGACTTCACCGCCATCCTCTACGGCCTGATCATGCGGGCGCTGGTGACGGTGCTCATCTCGCACTGGGTGGCGCAGCGGCGCTATGGCGCCGGCTATGCCCGCGAATATGCGCCCCGTCTGGCGCGTTTCGGCTGGCCGCTGATGATCAACGGCCTCCTCATCTTCATGGGCGGACAGGGGGATCGCATCCTCATTTCCAATCAGCTGGGCGTTGCCGAGCTGGGCCATTATTCGGCCGTCATCCTGCTGATCTTCTATCCCTCCGGCGTGTTGATGCGGTTCATGACGACAACCTTCCTGCCGCGCATAGCGGCAAGGCAGGCGGGCGATGCGGCGTGGGAGCGGGCGTGCGCCGCGCTGGCCAGCCAGACGATGCTGATCGGGCTGGCGATGGCGTTCGGTTTCGTCCTGGTTGCGCCTTTTGCTGTGCCGATCCTCTACGGGCCGCAATTCGGCGTGGGCTGGCTGACTATTGCCCTGATCGCCATTCTGCAAAGCGCGCGCTTCATCCGCATGTGGCCGGTGACGCTGGCGATGGGATTGGGGAAGAGTCATGTCGTGATGGTCAATAATGCGGTGCGGATGCTCGCTTTTCCTTTGGCCATCGCCGGGATGGCCGTGCTGGGCGGGATCGAGGGTATTTTGGGGGGCTTCATTCTTGCCGAACTGCTGGCGTTTCTTGTCGGCCTTGTCATGACGAACCGGCTTTTGCAGCACGGGGTGCTGGCAGGCGGCGGACGATTTATCCAATTTATGTCGGGATCGGCGCTGCTGCTTCTCTTCGTGCTTTGCTATGAGCAGGGATGGTGGTCCGGTCTGGCCGGGACGGGCATGTTGCTGTTGCTCTGGGTCGCCTGGGTTGTGCGAGCGGAGTGGCAGGCGATGCGCGATATGCTGGCGTTGGTCGATCGGGCGACCGGTTATCGGCTGGTGCCGGGGTGGATGGTGGGCAGGTCTTAGGTGTTTGGTCCGGCCGTCCCCTTATGGGCCGCCGATAAACTCTCCCGCCAGGACAAAAAACTTGCGCGGTTCCGCTTGGCCGAATAGTCGGGCTTTATGCGTAATCCCATTGCCTATACCGTCAGTATCGCGATCGCACTATGTGCGATATTGGGGCATGAGGCTGGTGGAGCGGGGCATTTTGTTCTGCCTTTTCTGGGCTTTGTGTTCATGCCCATCGCTGATCGTTGGGCCGGGCAATCCCGCTGGCCGTCGCCGACGGCGCTCAAGAATATCCGCCCCGCCAAGGAAAAGGCGTTCGACGCGGCGCTCATCAGCGCAGCCTTTGCGACCCTCGCCATGGTGGCATGGGGGGTGTGGACGGCCGGGACGGAAGAGCTGGCCTGGTGGGAATTTACCGGCCTTGCCATCTCCATCGGCATGTTCACCGGCTATGTCGGCATCGTGGTGGCGCATGAGCTGATCCACCGTTCGTCCCGCGCGCAGCGGGCGCTTGGCTGGGTCTTGATGTCGGCCGCCATCTACCCGCATTTCTGCATCGAGCACATTTATGGGCATCATCCCCGTTTCGCGACGCCGGAGGACCATGCCACCGCGCGCAGGGGCGAGAATCTCTACGCCTTCATTCCGCGCTCCATTGTCCGGGGTTTGATCAGTTCGCTCAAGATCAAGCCGGTGCCGGTCCTGATCGCTTATGCTTTGGTTGGCGCGGCGCTTGCCCTTTTCTATTTCGGGCTTGGCCCCGAGGCGCTTAAGCTGATGCTCATTCAGGCGGCGATTGCGGTGGTCCTGCTCGAAGGCATCAACTATCTGGAACATTATGGCCTGCTGCGCGCCATGCGTCCCAACGGCCATTATGAGCCGGCCGGACCGGGGCATAGCTGGGACACCAGCTATTATATGACGAACACCAATATCTTCAATCTGGGTCGCCATACGGATCACCATAGCCACGCCCGTCGCCCCTTTTACCGGCTGCGCCATATCGACGATGCGCCGCAGCTTCCCTTTGGCTATGCAACGATGTTCCTGATCGCGCTGCTGCCGCCGCTCTGGTTCCGGATCATGGACCGGCGGCTGGATGACTGGAAGGCGCAGTCGCTTGAACGGCGCTCCGCTTCCCAGGAAGCGACCGCATGAGCGCGTTCAAGCGGAAGATATTTTATCTGAGCGGTTACGATCCGAGGGGCGCGCGCTTCTATCAACAGCTTTATGCGGAACAGGCCGCGCTCTATGCCGAACGTTCCGGCCGGAGCATTGAGGTCGGTGAGCGCGCGCGCGCCGGGCGGGGCAATAGTTGCTGGACAATCGAGGACCAGAGTTCGGGCGCGTCAAGCGAGATGGTGTTTCTGGGCTGGGATGACGTCATTCGCGAGCATTGGGTGCGCAATCCGGTGCGGCTGCTCTGGGGTGCGGTCAAGGCGACGCTGGAATTCACCTGGGCGATGGACTGGCGGCACGGGCGCACATTCCCCCGTGGATCGCTCATCGCCTTTTACTATCCCTCGCTTTCGACCGTTGCGCTTCCGCTATTGCTGGTGGCGCTGCTGTGGCTGATTGCGGGGCCGGTGGTGGCGCTGCTTCTCGGCCTTGGCATCAGCGCCATTGTCGTGCGGAAGATCCAGAGCCTGTGGATGCTGCGCTTCATCATCTTCAACAACCGGCTTTCCAGCAATGAACCCGATCCGAAGATCGAGGCGCGGCTGGACGAGATGGCCGAGACAATCGACGCGGCGCTTGCCGAGGACTGGGATGAGGTGCTGTTCGTCACGCACAGCAATGGGTCCGTGCTGGCGGTGCCGATCATGGCTCGGCTGCTGGCCAGGCACAGGGGAAGCATGCCGGGCAACTTTGCCTTGATGACGCTGGGTTCCTGCATTCCGCTGGTGGGGTGCCGCAAGGATGCGCATCGCTATGGCGATCAGCTGGAAGCCGTGGCGCGGGGCGAGTTTCTGTGGCTGGACATTGGGTCGTTGACGGATGGGGCGTGCATCCCGCTGGTCGATCCCTGCATTTCGTGCGGGACGGACCAGCGGCCGGAGCTTCATATCCTCTCGCCGCGCTGGTTCAAATATTGCGATCCCGCGAACTATGAGGCGCGCCGCCGCAACAAATATGAGACGCATTTCGAATATCTGCGCTCTTTCGATCGCGTGTCGCCGCTCGATTATTTGCGTGTGACGAGTTGTGGTGAGCCGCTGCCCGCCTCCATTGCCGCCTTTGCAGCGGATCGGAGCTGACATGTTCACGCCGCCCTATCCCGTGCCCCAACGCAGCAAGGCAAAGGCGTTCAGGCGGTTCCTGACCAGCTGGAACAGCTGGATCCATGTCCTGTTTGAAAAAAGCTACACCATGAAAATGGGGGAGGTGCGCCTTCCCAAGCTGGACTTTTTCATCGCCAATGATCTGTCGATTGTGGATGAGGTCATGGATGATCGCCAGCGGGCCTATCCCAAGCATGAATTTCTGCAGGAACTGCTGGAGCCCCTGATCGGCAACAGCGTCTTTTCCGCCAATGGCGAGGATTGG
>CBHCMH010000115.1:0-6253 GCA_965974445.1 uncultured Rhizorhapis sp. | reverse complement strand
GTTTTCGAGCAGCAGCTTCCAATTCGCGCGGATGCTGTATTCGTGGGTACCGCTGACGATTTCCATACCGTTCGGCGACTGGTCCGCGACGAGATCGAGAATATCGGCTGCCCCGGCGAGGTATTCACGAAGCGGACCGATATTCGCGTCGTAGCTTATGAAAAAGAAATCTCGATAGGATTCAATCCGCGGTACCCGCGGCAGGTCGACCGCCCCGTCGCAGTCAAACCCGTCGGGATAGGTTCCGGGCCTGCTCTTCGTCGCGAACTTGCCATTATTGTTGAACGCCCATCCGTGATAGAAACACTTGAAGCTGATCGCATTACCAGTCGGCTCGCGGACAACCTGTGCGCCTCGGTGTGGACACACGTTGAGAAACGCCTGGAATTCGCCCTTGCGATTGCGATTAAAGATCAGCTCACGCCCCCCGACGGGACGCGTCAGGAAATCGTTGGGGTTCTTCAACTCCGATGCGTGTCCGAGATATAGCCACGACCGGTCGAATATTTGCTCCCTTTCCAGGTCGAGAACATCCTGACTGGTAAAGGCTTCCCGGTTGACCTTGAAAGTGCCGACCTTCGCATCTTCCCGCACCCAACGGCCAACCTTGCTGCTGGGCTTTGCTAGTGTCGCCATGACATTCTCCCCTCGGTGCCCGTGCCCAGCCGACTATCGGGTGCGGGACCATCGATTCGTGATATTGCTTCGCTCGATATTAGTACATCTGTTTCAGTTTCGCTAGCCGCAAGCTGCGATTCAGGCACCAAATTCCGGCTCGATTTGCTCAGATGTGATGGATCGCAGATATGTGGCAAATGGACCGCACAGGATCGATTTGTATCGCCGATCGCCCGCTCTTGCTCCAAATGAGAAGGGGCGGAAGCATCTTCGCTGTTCAACCTGCGCCCGGGCCGGGCTGACCAACGATGCTGTTTGCGCCCAAACAAGTGACAGGCTGTATTGTTGTGCAAGCACATTGCGGGTTCGTAATTGAACCGAGCTGCGCAATCGCAATCGTAAAGGCACTCGGATCAATTGCCGGAATTGTAATATAGGGAGAGATGCATGGCAGACGGCCGCCTGAAGGGAAAAGTGGCAATTGTCACCGGTGCGGGGGGCGGGATGGGCCGCGCATATGCCCTGCACCTTGCCGCGCTGGGCGCAGACATCGCGATCTTCGACAAGGATCTGGGGGTGGGCAAGCGCTATGGCGAATATTCCGGCGAGAGCGTAGCCCAGGAAATCCGCGACCTTGGTCGGCGGGTCATTGCTATCGAGGCGGACCTGTCGAAGCGTTCGGAAGCGACCGATGCCGTCGAACAAGCGGTACGGGATTTGGGTCGGCTGGACATTCTCGTCAACAATGCCGGCGGCTCGTTCACGCCGGCAGACCGAAGCTTCGCGACAACCGTTCCGGATGAAGACATCGAGGCGATGATCGGCGCCAATTTCCTGAGCGCGGTCTATTGCTGCCAGGCCGCAGCGCCGCTGATTACCAAGCCCGGTGGCTCGATCATCAACGTGGTGACATTTGGCGTCTTTGCTTCCGACAGCACCGGTCAGGGCGCCGTCTATAGCACAGCAAAAGCGGCGCTCCATACGTATACGCGCCACCTGGCGGTTGAGGTCGGACCTCAAGGAATCAGGGCGAACTGCCTAGCCCCAGGGATGATCCTGACACCTCGCGTCGCGGCGGCGGCGGCTGGCCGCCAGCTCGGCACGCCAGAGCAGGTAAAGTCAATCCCGCTGCGCCGGTTTGGCCAGGTCGACGACATGGTCGGCACGGTAGAATTCCTGGCTAGCGACATGTCGAAATACATCACCGGAGAATGCATCTGCGTAACAGGAGGCCTCGGCCTTGTAGTGATCTGAACGGTGCCTTCCCGGCCCGAAAGGCGTAATCAACCTTGAGAGAGCATGCATGACCACACAATATTGCCTGATTGACGTCGAGCGGCATGACGGCTTTGCCATTGTTGCGTTCAATCGGCCCGAACGCATGAACGCGCTGGTGCCTCAACTGCTGTCGGAGTTCGATGCCGCAATGCGGGAACTTGACGAAGATCCGGCCGTCAAGGTGGTTATCCTCACCGGACGCGGCAAGGCATTCTGCGTCGGATTGGACGTCGCGGTGTTGCAGGAGGAAGGCCCTGAAAAGTTTCTCCCCTTCGACCCGGCGCGCACCATCACGGCATGGAACGGCCCAGTAATTGCCGCGATTAATGGTCTTTCCGTAACCGGAGGCTTCGAGATCACCGTAGCCTGCGACATTATCCTTGCCTCAGACGATGCCGCCTTCATCGACACCCATTCGCGGGTGGGTCTGCTTCCCGGTTGGGGTTTGTCAGTCCGCCTGCAACGCGCGATCGGCATCTACCGGGCCAAGGAGCTGGAATTGACCGGAAGGAGGCTGTCCGCAGCCGAGGCCGCCGATTGGGGACTGATCAATCGAGTGGTTCCGGCTGGCGATCTGATGGAGGTCGCCTGCGATATGGCCAGCACCATCGCGGCCGGCACCACCGAACCTGCCGCGACCAAGTCACTGATCGACCGGGTCAGTATGGTTCCCATGGAGGAGGGATTGCAGATCGAGCAGAAGATCGGTTTCGAGCAGCAGGAGAAAAACGGCATGGCACTTTCGTTCGCCCACGTCGGCCGATCGAAATGACCCATTGCATTCATGCTGGGAGAAGCAACCAATAATGCTAGTAGAATAGGAGTGAAGATTATGGATTTGTCGAAGAAATTTGTAGAAGTTGATGGCGCTCGCATCGCCTACGTTGATGTAGGCTCAGGCAAACCGACGATCCTGATCCAGGGCGGCGGGCCGGGCGCCAGCGGCATCAGCAACTATCGCCGTAATGTCGAAGAGCTCTCGACCAGCCGTAGGTTGATCATCCCGGACCTGCCCGGCTACGGTGACAGCGAGGACAAGCTTGGCTTCGAGGAAATGTACAAGGTTCTTGGGCAATGGCTGATCCATTTCATGGATGCCCTGGGTCTCGACAAGGTCGATTGCGTCGGCAATTCGCTGGGTGGCATGACGACCGTGGGTGGCGTGCTGAATTCACCGGATCGCTTCAACAAGCTGGTCCTCATGGGTCCGGGCGGTTTTCAACCGGTTTTCACGCCGATGCCGACCGAGGGCATGCGTCGCATGGGCGTGGTCAATGCGAGCGATAATCCCACCCGGGAGCAGATGCGCGGCGTGATCGAACTGCTCGTGCATGACAGCTCGTTCATCACTGACGAGCTGCTCGACGAACGCGTCAAGGCGGCGTCGGATCCGAAGCGTTTCAAGCCGTTTGCCCGCCCGTTCGGGGAAATGTGGCGTGAGGATCTGGGCAGTGTGAAGCATGAAATCCTGGTGATGTGGGGTCGTGAGGACCGGGTGTGCCCGGTCGATATGGCGCCAGGTATCCTCAAGAGCTTTCCCAATGCTGACCTTTACCTCTTCGCCAACTGCGGCCATTGGGTGCAGTGGGAGAAAGCCAGCGACTTCAACCGTATCGTCGCCGGATTCTTCGACCGCTGAGGGTGTGATCCTGCGGTCGGCAGGCAATACCGGCCGACCGCAGCAACCCGTCGATTTCCGTCACAAGGGAATTGATTCGAAGTGCACCGAACGGATTTCAAGCGGAGACAGGCGTCTTGGCCTAGTAAAGTGTCTTCAGATGCTTTTTTTGGAACGGCTCGATCATACTGAAATCGCCCGATTTTACTAGAGCTGCCCAATTAAAATTGGCCAGCAAGGCCCGACCTACTGCCACAAGATCAAACTCGTCGGCAGCGAGACGCTCGAAAAGATCGTCAAGCGATCGTGTCTGCGCCGACTGAATGCTCAGATGAGTGGTGTCGGCTGACATAAAGTCGCTATCGAGACCGACGTTACCGACCGTAATCGTCGGTTTGCCCGAGATTTTCTTCACCCAACCCGCAAGGTTGAGGTCGCTGTCCGGAAATTCCGGCTGATAGTATCTTCGCGTGCTACAATCGAAGATATCGACGCCTGCATCGACCAGCGGCGTCAGGAATGCTTCCAGCGATTCAGGGTCCGTAACAAGGCGGGCTTCGTAATCCTGCTGCTTCCATTGTGACCAGCGTAAGATTATCGGGAAGCGCGGCCCGACCCGCTGACGGATGGCGGCGACGATTTCGGCACCGAACCTGGCCCGATTGGCGATGCTGCCGCCATACTGATCGGTCCGAAGGTTGCTCTTTTCCCAAAAGAACTCGTCTATCAGGTACCCGTGCGCGGCGTGGATCTCCACGCCATCGAAGCCGAGTGCCATGGCGTCAGCCGCAGCCGCTGCGTAAGCTTCGATTACGTCGGCAATGTCCGCCTCGGTCATCGCGTGGCATAGCGGCTCCAGCGACTGGGTGAAGCCCGAAGGCGTATATGCCGGGACCGACGGGTCAGGCTCCGCGCCGGGATGGCGAGCCGACCCGGTGTGCCAAAGCTGTGGCACGATGCGCCCGCCCCGGTCATGAACTTCATCTACAACCCGTTTCCACCCGGCGAGCGCTCCTTCGCCGTAAAAAAAGGGCACGTTCTCATATGCATTGGCGGCAGGATGGTTGATGCAGGTACCTTCGGTGATGATCAGGCCAACGGACTCGGCGCGGCGCGCGTAATAGTCTCGCACGTCATCGCCGGGTATGTTGAGCGGAGACTTGTGCCGGGTCATCGCCGGCATCACCACCCTGTTCCTGAGCTTCAAGTCGCCCAGTTCGAAAGGTCGAAACAGTGCTTCGACATTGCTCACTTGACCGCGGCCCATCACGCTTCGGGGGTCTTGTCCAGAACGTACCGCGCGATCACCAGCTGCTGAATCTCGGCTGTACCTTCCTCGAACCAGAACCCGCGTGCATCGCGATAGATGCGCTCGATCACGGCTTCGCGCGTATAGCCCCAGCCGCCATGAACGCGCAGAGACAGGTCGGTTACGCGCCCGACCATGTTAAGATTGAACAACTTGGCCGTCGCGGCTTGGGCGGTGAAATCCTTTCCCTGTTCGCACAGCAGCGCCGCGTGCGCCACCAGATGGCGGGCAGCCTCGATGTCGGCTTGCATCGTCGCGATATGGGTCTGGATTTGGGGGCGAGTGGCAATCGCCTTGCCGAAGGTGGTGCGGCGCTTAGCGAAGCGGACTGCTTCATCGAGCGCACGCTGCGCCAGACCCACCATCGAATTCGACAGCGAAACGCGGCTATAGTCGAGAAAGAACAACGCGACCTCGAGCCCCTGCCCGACCTCGCCGAGGCGGTACTTATCCGCAACCGCCATGTTGTCATAGGTAAGGAACGCATGGCCAGTGCCGTGCAGACCCATCGTGTGCTGGGTCGCGTCGATCCCGAAGCCGGGGGTATCGCGCGGAATCAGGAAGGCGGTCAGCGAATCCTGCGCTCCACGATCGTCCGTAGCAGCGACGATGATGAACCAGTCCGCCCGGTCGGCCCAGGTGATCAGGTGCTTTTCTCCGCTGAGGTACCACGTGTCGCCTTCGCGACGCGCCGTGGATTTCAGATCGCGTCCGGTGCCGCCGGTCATTTCGGTCAATGCGAATGCGACGACAGAATCGCCTTCGCCCATACGCGGCAGGATCGCCTTCTGCTCCGCGTTGCCATAGTGATGGATTGGACGCCAGATCCCGTTAGTAGTGTGGACAAGCATGCGCCCAATACCCGGACCTTCGGCAGCCGCTTCGAGATAAGGCATGTATTCGGTCACGCTCATTCCGTAGCCACCGTATTCCTCCGGCAAGGTCAGCTTGTAGCAACCCATTTCGGCGGCTCGACGGTTGAGACGATCCGGAACGGTTTCGGTCTCCGCAACTTCGGGATAGATCTCTTCAACCTCGGTGAGGAAAAATTCGCGAAACTTTTCGAGCGGAACAGCCTGACTCATCTCGGTAAACTCCATCCATAGAATGAATGCTGCCGAACCACCGGGTACAGCAGCCAAATCCAGCGAGCCGCTCGCATCAGATGCGGCGGCGAGATCAAAACGTTAGTTTTAAGTAAGTTCCAAAGTCAACTTAAAGGCCGCCGCGACACCCCGGACCGGACGGCTACCGCAAGCTCGTTATCTTCCGACGCCCGATACGACCGAGATGGTGCGAGATGACGCTTCGTTGTAAGTGAAGGGCCATGAGCATAACCGACCTCAATCTCAGCGTCGTCATTTCACCCGGACAGCTTTCACTTGCGAGCGTGCCCAAGGAGCCGCGGGCTCCGGGATGGGCTCGACTGA
>CBHCMH010000114.1:0-6321 GCA_965974445.1 uncultured Rhizorhapis sp. | reverse complement strand
GCGGCGATGACGAGGCGCACATCACGCTACCTGACTGTATAATGGCCGAAGGCCGCGCCTGGGCGCTGGTGCCGCTGATCCACTATGAGCGGCTGGCGGGCGCGGTGGTGCTGGCCCGCCCCCTCCTCGACCGGCAGCTGGACTGGGAGGATCTCGACATGCTGCGCGTCGTCGGCCGGCAGGTCGCCAGCTATATTTCGGAGGCGCAGGGGCAGGAAGCCCTGTCGGAAGCGCAGCGGTTCGAGGAGTTCAACCGCCGTTTCGCCTTCATCATGCACGACATCAAGAACCTGGTGAGCCAGCTGAGCCTGGTCGCGCGCAACGCGCAGCGTCATGCCGATAATCCGCAGTTTCGCGAGGACATGATCGCGACCCTGCAGGAATCGGTGGGCAAAATGAACGACATGCTTGCCCGCCTGTCGCAGCATAATCGCGCCCGCTATGAGGAACCGAGAGCGATCGCGCTTCGACCCTTGGCGGAAGCCGTGGTCCAGGCGAAAAGCCGTCAGCATCCCGTGGCGCTGACGGGCGATGTCGCCGCCTTCGCCTTTGCCGATCCGGTGCGGCTGGAGCAGATATTGAGCCACCTCATCCAGAATGCGATCGACGCCAGCGCGCCTGACGAACCGGTGACGGTGCGGCTGGACCAGCAGGGCGTGCAGATCATTGTCGAGATCATCGACCGGGGCTGCGGCATGAGCGCGGAGTTCATGCGCAGGCAGCTCTTCACGCCCTGTTCGTCCAGCCAGGAAGGCGGTGTCGGCAGCGGCGCGTTCGAGGCGCGCACTCTGGCCGCCGCGATGAACGGACGGCTGGAGGTGGAAAGCCGCGAAGGCGAGGGGAGCCGGTTCACGCTGATCCTGCCCGTCGCCATGCAGGACGCTGAACTGGAACCAGGAAGTAAGGAAAGGGCCGCCTGATGAGCGATAGCCGCCCCAAATCGCTGCCGAAGCTGCTGATCGTCGAGGACGATGCCGGCCTGCAACGGCAATTGCGCTGGGCTTATGAGGATTATGAGGTGCTGGTCGCCGGCAGCAGGGCCGAAGCCATCGACCTGCTGCGCGCCGAAGAACCCGATGTGGTCACGCTGGACCTAGGCCTGCCGCCTGATCCGGACGGCACCAGCGAGGGCTTTGCAACGCTGAGCGAGATCTTGTCGCTGAAGCCCGATACGAAGGTCATTGTCGCCACCGGCCATGGCGCTCGCGAAAGCGCGCTGCGGGCAATCGCGGGCGGCGCTTATGATTTCTACCAAAAGCCCGTGGACATCGACGAGCTCGGCCTCATCGTTTCACGCGCCTTTCATGTGCATGCGCTGGAGCAGGAAAATGCCCGGCTGGCCGAAACAGCGTCGAACGACAATCGGGTTCTGGGGCGGATGATCACCGCCGCGCCGGAAATGCTGAAGGTCGCGCGCACCATCGAGCGAGTCGCCAATGCGGACGTATCGGTCATGCTGCTGGGCGCGAGCGGCACCGGCAAGGAATTGCTGGCGCGCGGCGTGCACGACAGCAGCAACCGCAGGAAGGGCGCGTTCATCGCGATCAACTGCGCCGCGATCCCCGAAACATTGCTGGAGTCCGAGCTGTTCGGCCATGAAAAGGGCGCGTTCACTGGCGCGGTCAAGACGACTGAGGGCAAGATCGAGCAGGCCGATGGCGGCACCTTGTTCCTGGACGAGGTGGGCGACATTCCCCTGCCGCTGCAGGTCAAGCTGCTCCGTTTCCTGCAGGAACGGGTGATCGAGCGCGTGGGCGGACGGCGGCCGATCGCGGTCGATACCCGCGTCGTGTGCGCCACCCACCAGAATCTGGAATCCATGATCGCCAGCGGCAGCTTCCGCGAGGATCTCTATTACCGCCTTGCTGAAATCGTCATCCGCATCCCCACGCTGGCGGAGCGGCCGGGCGATGCGGTGCTGCTTGCCAAGCATTTCCTGTCGCGCTTCGCGCCCGAAATGAATGCCTCGGTCAAGGGGCTGGCCGCCGATGCGCTGGCGGCGCTCGATGCCTGGGCCTGGCCGGGCAATGTCCGCGAACTGGAAAACCGCATGAAGCGCGCCGTCATCATGGCGGAAGGGAAGCTGGTCACCGCCGCCGACCTGGACCTGGACAGCATGGGCGAGGAAGTGGGCGATGTCATCAACCTCAAGACCGTCCGCGAGATGGCCGACCGCACCGCGATCCGCCGCGCCATCGCCCGCACACAAGGCAATATCTCCGGCGCGGCCAAGATGCTGGGGATCAGCCGGCCGACGCTTTATGACCTGTTGAAGCAATATGAGATGCAGGCCTGATCCGATGGGATGGGCCGGCACAACCAAACAGCGTCACCCTGAACTTGTTTCAGGGTCCATTTCTCCTCCCGCACCGCCGCATCGGGAGGCGCGATGGATGCTGAAACAAGTTCAGCATGACGGGGTTGGGACGAGGGATACCGTTGGGATGAATCCAGCACAATGACCCCTCGCATCAAATATTCGCTGACCGCCGCCGCGCTGGTGCTCGCCATCGGTCTCCCAGCCGCCTTCCTTCTCACCGGCAGCGGGGAGGATGCACGCTCCGCTTATGATCGTGGAGCGGCCGCCCTGCAAAAGGGCGATGCGCGGACCGCCCGGATCGAGCTGCTCAACGCGGTCAAGGCCAATCCGCAATGGGGCAGCGCGCGGCTGATGCAGGGGCAGGCGCTGCTGGCGCTGGGCGATGGATTGGGCGCCGAAGCCGAGATCGCGCGCGCGCGATCGCTGGGCGTCGCCACGCCGCTGACCCGTCATCTGATGGCGCAGGCGATGCTCTTGCAGGGGCGCCCGGAGGACGCGCTGCAAGATGCAGCGGCAGGCGACGTCGATCCCCGCTATCGGGCCGAGGCGGAACGCATGCAGGCGCAGGCCTGGCAGGCACTGGGCGAGATGGACAAGGCGGCCGAGGCGTTCGGGCGAATGCTGAAGCTGAAGCCGGAAAGCAGCCGGGGCTGGGCCGATATCGCGCGGTTCCGGCTCGCGCTTGGCGACCGGGGCGGTGCGGTCATTGCCGCCGACCGGGCAGCGCGGGCCGATCCGCGCAATGCCGACGCCATCACCTTGCGCGGCATGCTGGTCCGCGACCAATATGGCCTGCGCGCCGCGATGCCGTGGTTTGAAAAGGCGCTTGCGATCGACCCCAATAATGTCCCGGCGCTTCTGGAGCAGGCCGCGACGGCCGCTGAACTGGGGCAGGCCGGGCGCATGCTGGCGCTGACCCGCAAGGCCCTGTCGCTGGAGCCGGGCAATCCCCGCGCCTACTTCATGCAGGCGGCGATGGCCGCGCGGGCGGGGGACTATGCCCTGGCCCGCCAGCTGCTGCAACGGACGAACGGGGCGATGCAGGACGTTCCGGCGGTCATGCTGCTGACGGGCATATTGGAATATGAGGCGGGCAGTTACACGCTGGCGGCGGACCGCTTTGACCGGCTGCTGGCGCGTCAGCCGTTCAATATGAACGTCCGGCAGCTATTGGGCGCGGCCCATTATCGCGCCGGGGCCTATCAGGCGGCCGCGCAGGCGTTGCAGCCGCTGATCGAGCGGGGCGATGCCGACAGCTACAGCCTGACGCTAGCCGCGCGCATTCATGAGCGACTGGGCAATGCCGCGTTGGTCACGGAACTGCTCGACCGCGCTTCGCTGCCGGTACGGGACGATGCAACCGTATTCGCGGGTGCGGGTAATCCGATCCTGCTCGCCGGAGCGGCCATGGCCGCGCCCGACACGGCCGGAGCCGTCATCCCGTACATCCGGGCCTTGCTGGAGGCGGGGGACGTTGCCCGCGCCGTTGCCAGCGCCCGCAATCTGCAGCAGGCCAATCGCACCGCGCCCGCCGCTCATGTCCTTTATGGCGATGCGCTCTGGGCGGCCGGCCGCCATGCCGATGCGATCGCGGCTTACAAGCTGGCCGCGAACCTGCTGTTCGACGAGCCGACCGCCCTGCGCCTCGTTTCCGCCTATCGCGGCGTCGGCGATCCGGCGCGGGCGATGGGCATCCTCAACCTTTATCTCAGCCAGCACCCGCTCAGCATCGAGGCCAACCGGATTGCGGCCGCGGCGCATCTGGAGGCGAGGCACTGGGATGAGGCAATCTTGCTGCTGGAAGCGCTCCGCCGCCGGATCGGCAATGAAGACGCGCTGCTATTGTCAGACCTTGCCATGGCGCGCCTTGGCAAGGGGCAGACCGCCATGGCGCTGTCGCTGGCGCGCCGGGCCTATGCATTGCAGCCGTCAAGCCCGGTCGCGAGCCATATTTACGGCTGGGCGCGGTACAATGCCCAAGGCGTCAGCCAGGCGAGCATCGACCTGCTGGAAAAGGCCGTCGCCATTTCCCCGCAGCACCCGCTGCTGAACCTCCATCTGGGCGAGGTCTATGCCAAGGCCGGGCTGAACGGCCGGGCGAAGCGGGTCTTGATGGTGGCTGCGGCGACCCAAGGTTTCGACCAGAGCGAGCAAGCGAAGGATTTGTTGCGGGGGCTTTAGGGGACAATGGGATTGGCTGGAATGGTGTGGTTTTTGCCATTCCCCTCCCGCTTGCGGGACCGTTGCAAAAATCACCGTTCGCCCTGAGCCTGTCGAAGGGCACCACTGTTCTTCAAGAAAATAGGGGGCTTCGACCAGCTCAGCCCGAACGGATTTGGCTTTGCTCGACTTTTGCAACGGTCCCGCTTGCGGGAGGGGTTAGGGGTGGGCATACTACCGCGCTATACTTACAGGCCCACCCCCAGCCCCTCCCCCAATCCGGAGGGGAGTTTTTGCAGCAATCAACCCCAATCAGTCATCAGGACTTGCCTCCGCAACAATCGAACCTCACTATCGCGGGACGACCCGATCCTGAGAGGAGCCCTTTCCGATGCGAACCCGTCTGCTGATCACCACCACCTTATCGCTGGCCATGACGGCGGTCCTTCTTCCATCGGCCTTGCAGGCGGAAGAAACAGCCGCGCACCATGCCCATGCCGACCCCGCCATTGCGGCGGCCGTGGCGCATCCGGACCGTATGGACGCGAACCGGGCGCGCGACCAATATCGCCATCCGGCCGAAACCCTCGCCTTCTTTGGCGTGAAGCCGACCGACACGGTTGTGGAGATTTGGCCGGGCGGCGGCTGGTATAGCGAGATTCTGGGACCGCTGACCCAGGGCAAGGGCCAGCTCTATCTGGCGACGCCAGCGCGCGGCCTGGAGCGGACAAAGGAAATTGTCGCCAAGCCCGCCATTGCGCATGCGACAATTGCCGTCATCCCAAATGAGGACGGCGCGATGAAAGTGCCCGATGGCGTGGCGGATGTCGTTCTGACCTTCCGGAATGTCCACAACTGGCGCTTCGGCGGCGCGGACAATACGCAGGCTGCCTTCAACCAGATGTTCGCCATGCTGAAACCGGGCGGCATATTGGGTGTGGTCGATCACCGCCTGCCGGAGGAGATGGACAGCGCGCTGGAAGAAAAAAGCGGCTATATGAAAAAAAGCTCGATCCTTGGCTTTGCCAAGGCCGCGGGCTTTGAACTGGTCGCGGAAAGCGATGTCAACGCTAACCCGAAGGACAGCCACGACTGGCCCGATGGCGTCTGGACCCTGCCGCCGGTTCTTCAAAAGGGTGACGTGGATCGCGAAAAATATCTGGCTATCGGCGAGAGCGACCGCCTGACGCTGAAATTCCGCAAACCCGCGACATAAGCGCGGCCATGGCTTGCGTGACTCCGCACATCCTGTAGAGCGATCGGGTGACGACCCATCAAGCCAGCCGCTCCCCTGTCGACGATCACCCGCCCGCTCCCCTCCCCCGGGAAGAGAAGCGAATGACGGCGATCGGCATGCGGATAGTGGCTATCGCCTTTCTGGCGGTGATGCTCGCGGCCATCAAGCTGGCCGGGCAGCGCGGCGTGCACATCATGGAATCGCTGTTCTACAGGCAATTTCTGTCATTGCCGCTGATCCTTGGCTGGCTTTGGATGGGCCCCGGCCTCATGTCCGTCCGCACCGGCCGGATCGGCGCCCATGGCGTCCGGACAATGGTCGGGATGATCGGTATGGTGCTCAATTTTCTATCCGTGACCCTGTTGCCGCTGGCCGAAGCGACGACCATCGGTTTCACCGTGCCGATCTTTGCCACCATCCTGTCGGCGCTCGTGCTGAAGGAAGTTACGGGCATTCACCGCTGGGGCGCAG
Organism: uncultured Rhizorhapis sp.; assembly: GCA_965974445.1. Lineage (GTDB taxonomy): Bacteria > Pseudomonadota > Alphaproteobacteria > Sphingomonadales > Sphingomonadaceae > Rhizorhapis. The sequence goes on along the minus strand of CBHCMH010000114.1, from coordinate 133 downwards.
TCGTGCTGGGCTTTTGCGGCGTGCTGGTCATGGTCCGTCCCGACGCCGGCCATTTCCCGCCACTGGGTGTGGCGATTGCGATAGCTGCCGCCATCATGGTCGCCGTCGTTTCTATTCTGCTCAGACAGATCGG
>CBHCMH010000113.1:0-6325 GCA_965974445.1 uncultured Rhizorhapis sp. | reverse complement strand
GCCTGCGGGCTTTTATAGACCTCCAGCGCGCCCACGATTTCAGAGGGAAGCATCAGATAATTGAAGGAACGGGCGGCGTTGAGCTGGTCGAGCACGAACCAGTCGGCGGTCGCGACGGCATGGTTATTGAGCAGCGTGAGGCTGAGATCCGGGGCTGTACCGCGAATGGATACGCGCTCGCCCTCGCCGAATTCGCGACTGATCGAGATGCCGGTGATGCGCTGAAGCGCTTCGGCGACATTCTTGTCCGGGAACTTGCCGATATCCTCGGCGGTAATGGCATCAACGATGGCGTCGGATTCGCGCTTGGCGGTGATCGATGCGATCAGGCTGGCGCGAATGCCGGTGACAACGATGGCGTCCGCCTCGGCTTCGGCGGGTGCAGTGTCCTGGGCGAAGGCGCCGGTGGCGCTGCCCATGAGGGCGAGGATGCTTGCGGATGCGGTCAGGAACTTGCGTGCAGTCATATGGTGTCTCCCCTTTGATCGGCAGGCCCCATTGAGCTTCGTGCCAATCAGTTACCAATAAAGTACCAATGACAATACCATCATATGTACCAATCGAGTCGTCAAGAGGGTTTTTTGACAATTTTTTTACGCCATAATGAAAAATTTGTCTGGCCAAAGGTTCTCAATTGGTATTATATGGCCTGGCAGCCGGGCGCTACGCCCTTGGAAAAGCAATGAAAGTGGAGCCTATGAGCTTGATTTCACAGATTGGCGTTTTGGACCGGGAGGGGCATGCGCCGCTTTATCAGAAGCTGCAACTGGCGCTGCGCGGCGCCATTGAGGCGCGCATATTAAAGCCGGACGACGCCCTGCCGCCCGAACGGGACCTGGCCGCCGATTATGATGTTTCGCGAATCACGGTGAGGAAGGCGCTCGACGGTCTGGTCAACGAAGGGTTGCTCATCCGCCGTCAGGGCGCGGGAACCTTTGTCGCGAGCCGGGTAGAGAAGCAGTTTTCGAAGCTTACGAGCTTTTCCGAAGATATGGCGCAACGCGGCCGCACGGCGCGCAGCGAATGGCTGGCCAAGACCGAAGGGGTCGTGACCCCCGACGAATCGCTGACGCTGGGGCTTGGCCCGGGAACCAAGGTCTATCGCTGCAACCGAATCCGTTATGCCGACGATCTGCCGATGGCTTTGGAATATTCGACCATTTCAGGCTTCGCGCTGCCCTCGATCGAAGCCGTGGGAACGTCGCTCTACGCCGCACTGGAGGCGGCGGGCAACCGTCCGGTCCGGGCGCTGCAGCGGTTACGTGCAGTACTCTTCACACCGGAGCAGGCGGCGCTTCTCAAGATCGAATCTGGTGCGCCTGGCCTCTTCATCGAACGTCGTGGCTATCTGGAGGATGGCCGTTCTGTTGAAATGACGCACAGCTGGTATCGGGGAGATGCCTATGATTTTGTTGCAGAATTAAATGCGGGTGCATGACCGGATGACCCCTGAATCAACGAAGATGTTTGCCGAGGCCGGAGAATCCGGCGCCGTGGTGGCCGCCCAGCGCGTCGCCAATATGGATCGCGTTGCAGGGCTGGCCGAATGGCTGCGCTCAAGGCCGCCCGCCGCCGTCCTCACCTGCGCGCGAGGAAGCTCGGACCATGCGGCGACCTTTGCCAAATATCTGATCGAGACCCGCCTTGGCGTGGTTACGGCATCGCTCGCGCCCTCGGTGGCGTCAGTCTATGGCGCGGTGCCGCGGGCGACGAACGCGCTGTGCCTCGCCATTTCCCAGTCAGGTAAGAGCCCCGACCTGCTCGCAACGGTGCGCGGCGCCAAGGAGGCGGGTGCGCATTGTGCGGCGCTGGTCAATGTCGCTGATTGTCCGTTGGCAGCGCTCGCCGATGAGGTTCTGCCGTTGATGGCCGGGCCGGAACTCAGCGTCGCCGCGACCAAGAGCTATATCGCCTCGCTCGCTGCCATCATCGATCTGGTCGCGGCATGGGGCGGTGACGAAGCGCTGTCAGACGCCTTGGCCACGGCACCCGCGCTGCTGCGTCAGGCGTGGGAGGCCGACTGGTCGCCGATGGTGGAGCGGCTGCGCTACGCGCGCGGGCTGTATGTGATCGGCCGGGGCATCGGCCTTGGTATCGCGCAGGAGGCAGCGCTCAAGTTCAAGGAAACCAGCGGTCTTCATGCCGAAGCCTTCAGCGCGGCCGAGGTGAAGCATGGCCCCATGGCTCTGGTCGGCCCTGACTTTCCGCTGCTCGTTTTCCGCCAGCCGGACGAGACGGAGAGCAGCATCGACGACCTGGTCGCCGAGGTCGTCGCGCGCGGCGGCGAAGTTCTGGTCGCCGGGCCCAGCGCGAAGGGAGCGATTACCCTTCCCTCCATAGGCGCGCATCCGGTGATCGAACCGATGCTGCAGATCCAGTCCTTCTACCGCGCGGTCAATGCGCTCTCCGTTGCGCGCGGCTTCAATCCCGACAAGCCGCCGCACCTCTCCAAGGTTACGGAAACGGTCTGATGTTCGCGCTTGCCCATGGCCGAATTCTGTCCGGTGCGGCCTTTATAGATGGACAGGCCGTACTGGTTGAAAATGGCCGCATTACCGCGATTGTGCCGATGGCGGAGATTCCCGCCGGCACTGCCGTCCAAGACCTTGACGGACAGATGCTCGTTCCCGGCTTCATCGATACTCAGGTCAATGGCGGCGGCGGCGTGCTGTTCAATGATTCCCCGACGGTGGACGCCATCGCCGCCATTGGCGCCGCGCATCGCGCCTTTGGCACTATCGGATTCCTGCCGACGCTGATCAGCGACAATCTGGACGTGGTCCGGCGCGGCGTGGCGGCGGTCGATGCCGCCATCGCGGCCGGTGTTCCGGGCGTGCTGGGCATCCATATCGAGGGGCCATTTCTCAATGCCGACCGCAAAGGCATTCATGACGAAAAAAAAATCCGATCCCTTGATGAGGAAGGCTTTGCCGCCGTCACGGGGCTAAAGCGTGGCAGGACTTTGGTGACGCTTGCCCCCGAACGGACGACACCCGCCATGATCCGGCGGCTTGCCGATGCTGGCGTCATCGTGTCGGCCGGGCACACCAACGCGAGTTGTGCGCAGTTGCAATCGGCGCTGGACCAGGGGCTGACCGGCTTTACCCATCTTTTCAATGCCATGTCGCCACTCAAATCACGTGAGCCGGGCGCAACGGGGGCCGCGCTGGACGATGGGCGCGCCTGGTGCGGAATTATCGCCGACGGGCGGCATGTAGACCCGGTGACGCTACGCGTGGCGCTGCGCTGCAAGGGACCGGAACGGCTGATGCTCGTGACCGACGCCATGCCCAGCGTCGGCATGGCGGACAAGCACTTCATGCTTCAGGGCCAGCCGGTCCATGTCGTCGATGGCGTCTGTGTGGGTGCGGACGGAACGCTTGCGGGGTCGGATCTCGACATGGCTCAGGCGGTGTGGAACGCCGCGAAAATGATGGGCGTGCCGCTGGAAACCGCCATAGGAATGGCCAGCACCAGCCCGGCAAACTTCCTCGGTCTCGGCGCGCGAACCGGGACGATTGCTCCCGGCCTTTCCGCTGATATGCTGCTGCTGAACGACAAGGGCGATGTCATCCAGGGTTGGGTAGGCGGGGAAACGCCGGCATGACCACTCCGGCTGGCGCGGTCACGGGGAAAAGGCAGGTTTCGCTGGATATTTTACGGGGGCTTGCCGTGGCGGCGATGATTCTGGTCAACAGCCCCGGAAGTTGGCACCACATATATGCGCCGCTGGAACATGCCGCCTGGAATGGATGGACGCCCACAGACCTGATTTTCCCGGCCTTTCTCTTCAGTGCGGGGGCAGCGCTGCGTTATTCACTCGGTCGCTGCCATGACGCCGGAAGATGGAACGCAGCGTCAGCGCTGGCACGGCGTGGAATAATCCTGATCCTCATCGGCCTTGGGCTCAACGCCCTGGATGCGTCCGATTCCGGGCGTGCTGCAGCGGATCGGGCTGTGCCTGATGCTTTCGGGCGGGATCTTCCTCGCGACGGCGCAAAAGGATGGAGAGGCTGGCCTTCAGGCTAACCGTTCTCTGCTCGTCGGCATCACCGTGGCGATCCTGATCGGCTACTGGCTGTTGCTTGCGTTCATGCCGGTTCCCGGCTTCGGCGCCGGACGGCTGGATTCGCTGGGCAGTCTTCCTGCCTGGATTGACCGGAGCATATTCACGCCAGCGCATTTGTGGCGCGCCGGCGTAACGGCGGGCTTTGGCGTCAGCTTTGATCCAGAAGGGCTGCTTTCGACGATCCCTGCTTGCGCCAACGTGGTCATCGGCATCCTCACAGCGGACGTTATCAAGGATAAGCCGCCGGAGAAAATGATCGCTCCGCTACTTGCGGCAGGCGGAATATTGACGCTGCTTGGTCTCGCAACCGATCCCTTTTTTCCGATCAACAAGAGTCTCTGGACAAGCAGCTTCGTGCTGTTGAGTTCGGGCATCTCGCTCTACGTGCTTGGATTGCTGGTAGCGACGGCCGACCGCGGACGGTGGCCGAACCTCTTCGGGCCCGCCGTCATGTTCGGCCGAAACGCCATGACCGCCTATATCGCCTCGATGCTGCTTGGTGTGATATCCGGCCTCGCGTTTGCGCACCTGCCCGGCCGAACGCCTCAAGGCTTCGGTTTCCATATTGCCATGGCTATACTGGCTGATCCGCCACTGGCATCGCTTGTCTGTGCCATAGGAATAACGGCACTGGTAGCCGCGCCGATCGCGGCCATGCACAAGCGCCAAGTTTATTTGAACATTTGATGCAATTGGAAAACGGCAGTTGACGATTCATCGCGTTCGCAATCGCGAGGTCCAGTTCGCACAGATTTTGCGCGACAGTACACGATAGGCATTGGTTGCTGCAAAACCGGTGCGCTTGCCATGGTGCTGGCTGAGAGAAGCGAATGGCTTGCCACCCTCCTCCGCATATCGACCGTCGATACCGCCGTCGCGTTCGGGGCCGAACGCTTCGAAGCGTGCCCTAAATTCACGACTGAGCAAATTGCGCGACGAATCTTCAAAGTCTGTAGGGGAAAGAGCATTGAAACTGCCCCGCCAACAAGTGGCTTACGAATGCCATATCCTGTTCGAAGCCCCGATTTAACCATCGGCAACGTCAACCACGCTCGTGAGGTCTAGCCGTTCCATACCGCCGCTAACCAACTGGCTCGTATAAAGCCAGGTATGGGGCGAAGTCATTGCGAGCCTTTTACCTGAATGAACGACCGCTCTACCCTTTGCGCTTCCAATAGCGGACTGTTCGGAATATCGACTAAGCGGACCGCCGGAAATTGCCGCAGCCCTCGATATTCAGGCGAGATCCTAAGATACTGGACGGAGCTTCCACTTACGCATCTGAGCGGCGCGATTGAACGGCCAGTATGAGCGCGATTGCGACGTTGGGCCGCTTGTTCGAAGGAACCTTGAAGGCGTTCTCGCGGCTAAGCGTTTGCTGTCAACCCGGACCCGCGCGCGGCGCTTAGCCCCACGCCCCGCCCGCTCCTTCTTCCGATGGATTTTGTGCAGGGGAGTGCATGGCGGTGCAGCCATAGCAGGGCGGTTTTACGCCATTTGTCCGGCCAAATCTGCGCGGGCCGGGCGCAATGGTTGCATTCGACATCATGGATAAGGAAGGCAAGCCCGACGGTGCTGCGGCAAAGCGTGTGACCGCGGCAGCACTGGCGCGCGGGCTGGTTCTGCTGACTTGCGGTTCGCAAGGTCAGACCATTTGTATATTGGTGCCGCTTACCGTGACGGAAGAGCATCTCGATGGGGGGTGCAATCCTTTTGGCGGCGCTGGTCGCAGCTGCGGATGTTGGATGATGAAGTCGATGGTTCAAACGCTGGAATCAGTCCACTGGGATCCGCTGATCAAGACCGTTGCTCCGATAGCGAAAGCATCGCCTATTTGAAATCCCCGGCAAGCCGGGCGGTCGGGATTGACCATTGAGAGTGGATGCGCCCCAATAGCGCCGACCAATTGGGAGCAGACCATGACAATCGCCAGCCGCTCGGCGCATTTCGCGCGCCATGCGACGATCGACATATTCCACTACTTTGTGCCGGGGCACGGCGGCAAAGGCAGCCAGCCGTGGATCTGACATTCACCGAAGAAGAGCGCGCTTTTCGCGCCGAAGTGCGGGACTTTCTGGCCGGCGCACTGCCCGATGATCTGCGCCGGAAGATGATCGAGCGGCGGCATCTGGGCAAGGAGGACATTGTCCGCTGGCAGCGCATCATGAATGCGCGCGGCTGGGCGGTGACGCATTGGCCGGTGGAATGGGGCGGGCAGGACTGGACCCCGGCGCAGCGCTATATCTTTCAGGAGGA
>CBHCMH010000112.1:0-6353 GCA_965974445.1 uncultured Rhizorhapis sp. | reverse complement strand
TCGATTCCATGCGCGGGTCGTCGTAGATCGTATAGGTCGCGAACAGCACCATGGCTGTCTTGAACAGATTGTCGTTGAACGCGCCCAGGAACTGCGTCGCGAAAATGGGCAGGAACCTCCGCTTGCCAAGAAGCCTCAGGGATGCCTGCATGTGGGGGTGTTTCTCGTTGTTGCTACGAAGGACGAAGGGGCATGTAGCCGGTTGAGCAGCCGGGGCCAATAGCATTTCTGCCCGGAGCAGAAAGATTGCCCCGACGCATTTCCTCCGGACAGACGCGATCCATTTCCATTGCGCGCGAAAAGCATTATGGCGGAATGCAGATGATGTTGTCCTTGCCGAATATATTGACGCTTTCGCGGATTTTCGCGGTGCCGCTGCTGGTTGGCCTCCTCTGGTTTCCGCAGTGGCAGACGGGCTATGCCTTCGGCTTCGCGCTCTATTGCCTGATGGGCATCACCGATTATTTCGACGGTTATCTGGCGCGCGCCAATGGCGCGGTGTCGAAAATGGGCATTTTTCTGGATCCCATTGCCGACAAGATCATGATCGCGGCCGTTATCCTGATGCTGGCCGCGACCCGCGACATCACGGGCATCCATATCATCGCCGCGATCATCATCCTGTTGCGGGAGATCGCGGTGTCGGGCCTGCGCGAATTTCTGGCCGATCTGCGGGTGTCCGTCCCGGTGTCGCAGCTGGCGAAGTGGAAGACCGCTTTTCAGCTTATCGCGCTTGGCGCGCTGATCCTGAGCGGGGCGCTGCCGGAATTCACATTTGTGAAGACGACCGGGCTCGTTACGCTCTGGGCCGCGGCGATCCTGACCCTCATCACCGGCTGGGACTATCTGCGGGTCGGCATAAAGCATATGGATTGAGCGATGGCTGAGCGGCTGGAGATTCTCTACTTTGCGTGGGTACGCGAACGGATCGGCCTGGATGGGGAAACGATCGATCATCCGGGGGAGGGCGCGCGGATAAGCGACCTCATCGCCCTGCTCGCGCAGCGGGGGGAGGGCTATGCGGCGGCCTTCGCCGAACCCGCCCGGCTCCGCGCCGCCATCGATCAGAAATTCGTGCCGCTCGACGCGCCGCTCGGCTCTGCACGGGAAGTGGCGATCTTTCCACCGGTGACGGGCGGATGATCGCGGTTTCGGTCCAGACCGGCGACTTCGATCCGGGCCGCGAGCAGGCGGCGCTGGAGGCGAGCGGGGGCGGGGCGGTCGCCAGTTTTACCGGGCTGGTGCGCGGCGAGGGTGGCCTTGTCCAGCTTCACCTCGATCATTATCCGGCGATGACGCAGAAGCAACTTGAGGCGCTGGCGGAAGAAGCGTCGGAGCGCTGGTCGCTGCTCGGCGTCCGCATCATCCATCGCGTCGGGCCTTTGACGCCGGGCGACCGCATCGTCTTCGTCGCCACCGCCGCGCGGCACCGGCAGGCCGCGCTGGAAAGCTGCGCCTTCCTCATCGACTGGCTGAAAACCAGCGCCCCCTTCTGGAAGCGCGAACGCTTCGCCGACGGCCGCACCGGCTGGGTGGAAGCGCGTGATGAGGATGACGCGCAAGCGGCCCGGTGGAAAACTGGCGGGGAGTGAAGTGGGTTGGCCAGGCGCTTCACCCTTGCCCTCACGGCGCCGGAACAATATCTAGAGCCCATGGGCCAACACCATCATCACATGGAACCGACCGGCGACTCGCTCGCGGGTGAGGCGAAGCACATACTGGAACAGCAGGGCGAGCAGTGGACGGACATGCGCGCCGCGATTTTCGACGTGCTGGCCAGCTTCGAAAAGCCCGCTTCCGCCTATGATATCGCCGATCTGGTGTCCCGGAAACGCGGCAAGCGGGTCGCGCCCAACAGCGTCTACCGGATTCTGGACCTGTTCGTGAAAAGCAACCTCACCATGCGGGTGGAAAGCGCCAATGCCTATATCGCCAACGCCCATCCCGGCTGCGTTCACGACTGCATCTTCCTGGTGTGCGGCAAATGCGGGGAAGCAACGCATGTCGATGACGACAGCCTGTCAGGCAGCGTCCGCAAGGTCGCGCGGGATCATGGCTTCCAACCCGAACGGCCGGTGATGGAGGTCCTTGGCCTCTGCGCCAAATGCGCCTAAACGATCCGGCCCCGTTCGACAGCGTACCCAAATCCAGCTACATATCGGGGAGGAAGGCGAAATAATGGCGCACATGCCCACGACCCCATTGCTGGACACGGTAAAGACGCCCGCCGACCTGCGCCGCTTGCAACCGCAGCGGTTGCGGCAACTGGCCGACGAATTGCGGCAGGAGGTCATTTCGGCGGTCGGCGTGACCGGTGGACATCTGGGCTCGGGCCTTGGCGTCGTCGAACTGACCACGGCCATCCATTATGTCTTCAACACGCCCGAGGACCGGCTGGTCTGGGATGTCGGCCATCAATGCTACCCGCACAAGATCCTGACCGGACGGCGCGACCGCATCCGGACGCTTCGCCAGGGCGGTGGGCTTTCCGGCTTCACCAAGCGTTCCGAAAGCGAATATGACCCCTTCGGCGCGGCGCACAGCTCCACCTCGATCAGCGCGGCTTTGGGCTTCGCGGTCGCCAACAAGCTGGCGGGCAAGCCAGGCAAGGGCATCGCCGTCATCGGTGACGGCGCGATGTCGGCGGGTATGGCCTATGAGGCGATGAACAATGCGCAAGCGGCGGGTAATCGCCTGATCGTGATCCTCAACGACAATGACATGTCGATCGCGCCTCCCGTCGGCGGACTGTCCGCCTATCTCGCCCGCATCGTGTCCAGCCGCGAATTCCTGTCCGTCCGCGACATGCTCCGCCGCCTCGCCCGCAAGCTGCCCAAGCCGCTGCATATCGCTGCGCGCAAGACCGACGAGTTCGCGCGCGGCATGGCGACCGGCGGTACATTGTTCGAGGAACTGGGCTTTTACTATGTCGGCCCGGTCGATGGCCATAATCTCGACCATCTGATCCCGGTTCTGGAAAATGTGCGCGATGCGGCCGAAGGGCCGTGCCTCATCCATGTCGTCACGCAAAAGGGCAAGGGTTATGCCCCCGCCGAAGCGGCCGAGGACAAATATCACGGCGTGCAGAAGTTCGACGTGGTGAGCGGCGAGCAGGTGAAAGCTCCCCCCGGCCCGCCAAGCTACACCGGCGTTTTCGCCAAGGCGCTGATCGCCGAGGCCGAGCGCGATCCCACCATCTGCGCGATCACTGCCGCCATGCCGTCGGGCACCGGCCTCGACAAGTTCGGCGCGGCCTTTCCCGACCGCATTTTCGATGTCGGCATTGCCGAACAGCATGCCGTAACCTTTGCGGCGGGCCTCGCCGCGCAGGGGATGCGGCCCTTCTGCGCGATTTACTCCACCTTCCTGCAGCGCGCCTATGATCAGGTCGTGCATGACGTGGCGATCCAGAACCTGCCCGTCCGCTTCGCCATTGACCGGGCGGGGCTGGTCGGCGCGGACGGCAGCACCCATGCGGGCAGTTTCGACGTCACCTATCTGGCCACCTTGCCCAATATGGTGGTGATGGCCGCCAGCGACGAGGCGGAACTGGTCCATATGGTCCACACCTGCGCCCTCCATGACAGCGGCCCCATCGCCGTGCGTTATCCGCGCGGCAACGGCACCGGCGTCGCCCTGCCCGACGCGCCGCTGCGCCTGCCCATCGGCAAGGGCCGCATCCTGCGGGAGGGGAAGAAGGTCGCGATCCTGTCGCTCGGCACCCGGCTGGAAGAGGCGCTGAAGGCCGCCGATGTGCTGGACGCCAAGGGCCTGTCCACCACCGTCGCCGACCTGCGTTTCGCCAAACCGCTGGACGAGGCGCTGATCCGCAAGCTGCTCACCACGCACGAAGTCGCCGTCACCATCGAGGAAGGCAGCATCGGCGGCCTTGGCGCCCATGTCCTGACGCTGGCCAGCGATACCGGCCTGATCGACTCTGGCCTGAAGCTCCGCACGCTGCGCCTGCCCGACCTCTTTCAGGATCAGGACAAGCCCGAGCAGCAATATGCGAACGCCGGCCTCGACGCCGCCGGGATCGTGGACACGGTGCTCAAGGCGCTACGCTATAATGACGGCGGCATGGTTGAGGGCGCCTGGGCGTAGGGGCTGATATCCTCCCCGTGCCCGGGAGGGAGTAACTTGTCTGAACCTTACGCCCCCTGCGGCGCTGCGTCCCCGAAAGGCCCTTTGCGGCGGCGGGTTTTGGGGATGGAGGAACCAGCGGCGGGGACGGAGGCGGGCTTCACCGTCGTTCCGTCGTCGCGGCTGAACTCGCCGGTTTCGAGAAGAGTCTTGATCTCATCGCCGCTCAGCGTCTCATATTCCAGAAGAGCGCCGGCCAGCAGGTGAAGCTGATCCTCATTCTCGGTCAGGACGGTTTTCGCGCGATCGTATCCGGTTTCGACGATGCGGCGGATTTCCGCATCGATGGCCTTGGCCGTCTCGTTCGACATGTGCATGTTGTGCTGGCGGGAATAGCCGAGGAACACTTCCTCCTCGCCCTCGCTATATTGCAGCGGGCCCATCTTGTCGGACATGCCCCAGCGGGTCACCATGTCGCGGGCGAGTTTGGTGGCGTACTGGATGTCGCCGCTCGCGCCCGATGAAACCTTGTCATAGCCGAAGATGATTTCCTCGGCGACGCGGCCGCCCATGGAGACGGCGAGGTTCGCGTACATCTTGTCGCGATGATAGCTGTAGCTGTCCCGTTCCGGCAGGCGCATGACCATGCCCAGCGCGCGGCCGCGCGGGATGATCGTGGCCTTGTGAATGGGGTCGGATGCGGGTTCATGGACAGCGACAATGGCGTGGCCCGCCTCATGATAGGCGGTCATTTTCTTTTCGTCCTCGGTCATGACCATGGACTTGCGTTCGGTGCCCATCATCACCTTGTCCTTGGCCGCCTCGAACTCGTCCATGGCGACCAGCCGCTTGCCGCGCCGCGCGGCGAGCAGGGCGGCTTCATTGACCAGATTGGCAAGGTCGGCACCCGAAAAACCGGGCGTGCCACGGGCAATGACGCGCGGCTGCACGTCGGGGGCCAGCGGCACCTTCTTCATGTGCACGGCCAAAATCTTCTCGCGGCCCTCGATATCGGGACGCGGCACCACGACCTGCCGGTCGAAACGGCCGGGGCGGAGCAGCGCCGGGTCGAGCACGTCGGGCCGGTTGGTGGCGGCGATGATGATGATGCCCTCATTGGCCTCAAAACCGTCCATTTCGACCAGAAGCTGGTTCAGCGTCTGCTCGCGCTCATCATTGCCATTGCCGAGGCCAGCGCCACGATGACGGCCGACCGCGTCGATTTCGTCGATGAAGACAATGCAGGGCGCATTCTTCTTTGCCTGCTCGAACATGTCGCGCACACGGCTGGCGCCGACGCCGACGAACATTTCAACGAAATCGGAGCCCGAAATGGTGAAGAAAGGCACGCCCGCTTCTCCCGCGATGGCGCGGGCGAGCAGCGTCTTGCCGGTGCCGGGGCTACCCACCAGCAGCGCCCCCTTGGGGATCTGGCCGCCAAGGCGCGCGAACTTCGTCGGGTCCTTCAGGAATTCGACGATTTCCTGCAGTTCTTCCCGCGCTTCATCGATGCCCGCGACATCGTCAAAGGTCACCTTGCCCTGTTTTTCGGTGAGCAGCTTCGCCTTCGACTTGCCAAAGCCCATGGCGCCCGAACCCGAACCCTTCTGCATCTGCCGAAGGACGAAAAAGGCGATGCCGAGGATCAGGAGGAACGGCAGCGACTGATACAGCAGGATCATCCAGAAACTGGGCTGTTCCTCCGCCTGACCGCTATATTTGACATTATAATCGTCAAGCAGGTTGGCGAGGCCCGGATCGTTGACCGGAACGGTCGTGAATTTCTGGTCATTGGTGAGGGTGCCGGTGATACGGTCCGGCGCAATGGCGACGTCCTTTACCGCGCCTTCCTGCACCTTCTGCCGGAATTCGGAATAGGCGATGGAGCCGCTCGCCGTGGTTACCGATTTGGAATCGAAGATCGACACGAACATCAGCAGGGCGACAATCACCCCCGCCCAGATCATGGCGCTCTTCACCCAGGGGTTGTTCTGCGGTTCCTTGTCGTCGTTCATCTTCACTCTCTTTGCCGTCGCCTACCAAGATAGGGAATGGCGGCCAAATGACAATATCGCGCGGCCGTTCAGCCGGAGGTGCGCCGGGGCGGGGCGGGTTTGACCGTCCACGCATTCCCCCCCGACAATAGCAGCCCGCCAATTGTATATTTCTTACCAAGCGCGAGCTGAACCAATGCTTGATCGATGGCGTCCCCGCGCGGGGACAGGCCGGGATCAAGCCGGGGAAGCATGCGCAGGAGCAGTCTGCGTTGA
>CBHCMH010000111.1:0-6515 GCA_965974445.1 uncultured Rhizorhapis sp. | reverse complement strand
CCATCAGAATGGATTTGATCTTCGAAATATAAGCCATGTTGTCTCCGCCCCGGCGTCGCCGGTGTCTGTTTGGATAACCAGACCGCCTTGGGGGCAGAGAGCCGAACGACTCGCTTGAAAGGCTGCCCCCCTGACGCCCTCGGAGGCCGCCACTAGGCGCGCGGTGTGACGGGCAAGTTGTGGTTGAGAGACAGATTGAAGAAACTTTTGTGACTCAAATATTTCAATAAAAAAGGCGGCCAGAAGCCGCCCTTTCCGGGGATTGCCCATATGCGCCCTTTATGGCGCATTCTCACCCGCCGCAGCCCCAAAGGGCTACGGCATTACCACGACCAGCCGTGCCCGGCCGTCAGCCGCGATCAGCGACCGGCGTATCCGCCCCTCAAATCGATAAGGGCCAGCCGCGCCGCTTCCCGGCTCGACATGATTCGCCCGTCGGTCAGTTCGACATCGAATGCCTTGGGGCTTTTCAGGGCAGCTTCATAAGCGCGGGCCGCTTCTTCGGTGCGGCCGGTGCGGGCATAGACCTGCCCAAGATTGATAAGACGAGCCGGATCTGAGGCCTTAACGCCTCTCATGCTGTTCAGCTGTGCTTCCGCCTTGGCCAGATCGCCATCCTGAATAGCCGCCAGGCCGAGAGCGCCCTTAGGATAGCCTACTTCCCTATCGGCAGGTTCGGCATTCGCGCCGGCAACACCGCTCGTCATCAGCAGCACCGCGGCCGCAACAGCCCATTTGCCCTTGTGAATCATCATATCTCTCCAGCAAAACCTTTTCATTATGAACTAGAGTATTTCACTTTTATGACATTCCTGCAATAATGTTTTTGCGACCATGACCGCTCCCCTTCAATCAGTCTCCGCCGTTGCAAATGGGCGGCCCGCGATCGTTGGTTGCCTGAGGAAAGCGTGGAGACGCTATTTTACTATTGCGACCTATTATCAACAACGCTATAGCTGCCTATGAGGAGAGCGCGATGGTAGTGTGCGTCTGCAATGCGATTCGGGAAAAAGACCTCCGCAATGTTGTGCGGGAGGGAGCACACGACCCTTGCAGCGCCTATGCGCGTTTCGGCCGGCGCCCCAAATGCGGCCAGTGCGTGCCGTTTGCGAAAAGCATTATCGCCGCCGAGCGTGCGACTGCCTAGCAATAGCTTGGCGGAAAAGCCCGGATTTCTGCGGATTTTCAGCTTAACATCCTGATAAAAGGGTCCTATACTCCGTGGTTGCGTAACAATGGAGAAGACCCATGAAGGGTGACGAAAAAGTCATCGAGTTTCTGAACGGCGCGCTCAAGAATGAGCTGACAGCCATCAACCAATATTTCCTGCACTATAAGATGCTGGACAACTGGGGCGTGAAGAAGCTCGCCAAATTCGAATATGAAGAATCCATCGACGAGATGAAGCACGCCGACAAGCTGGCCGAGCGCATCCTGTTCCTGGAAGGGCTTCCGAACTTCCAGCTTCTGGGCCGTCTGAAGATCGGCGAATCCGTTGAGGAGATATTGAAGGCCGACCTGGAACTGGAGCATGAAGCGCTGCCGCTGCTCCGCGACGCCATCGCCCATTGCGAAAGCGTCCGCGATTTCGTCAGCCGCGATCTGTTCATGCACATCCTCGACAATGAGGAAGAACATGTCGATACGCTGGAAACCCAATTCGAGATGATCGAACGGATGGGGATGGAAAACTACATTCAGCTCAATTCAAAGGCGGAGGAAGGCTGATACGGCCGCGCTTAAAGCCGCCCGAAACCCTGTCCCACCGCATCCGGCCTGCGGCCGAAGGTGGGACGGCGGGCAACCAGGGGGTTGGCGTCCTTTTCCAGAAGCTGCAGCGTTTCTTCAAAGGTAGGGCGCAGCGCCACGACCAGCTCGATCAATTCCTCCGGCGATTCGTGATATTCCACGCAGCGGCGGGCGACGGTCTCGATCTCTTCGGCCATCAGCGAAAGCCGTTCGGCGCCGAACTGCGCCGCTTCGCCCTTCAGCGTATGCGCGGGGATGACGAGCGCAGCCGCGTTGCGCGACCGCATCGCCTCTTCAATGGACGTGACGGATTTGATGCCGTCTTCACGGAAATAGCCTAGAATGCGTACAAAGCCCGTGCCAAGTTCACGGCGGGCCTGAGCAAATTCAGTCCAATTCACAAGCGCATTATGCAAGTGGGCCACTAGCCGCACTCCTTATCCCGATCCCGTTCCCATCGTCGTGCTCTACAGGAAAAAGGGTAAACAGAGCGTGTACGAATGTACCGTTTGCGGCTTACCGGCTGATACGGAACGCCCGCCCTTCGGGCGCAACTTCCTCTACGCAGTTCCAACCGTTCTGCAGGGCCAGGCTTTGCAGTTCAGACGGAGCAGCGGGATCGTCGGCCAGGATCAGAATTTCCTGCGCCTGCCGCAACGTCCGGGCCGCGCGCAACGCTGGCCAAGGACAGCGCATGCCCCGCGCGTCGATCCGCAACGCCCTATTTTCCATAGGGATTTTTTGGGCTGCGCAGCGTCAGCCGCACCGGCACCGCCCCCAGACCCAGTTCCCGGCGGATGCCGTTCACCAGATAGCGGCGATAGCTTTCGGGAAGCTGGTCCAGCCTTGTGCCGAAGAGCACGAATCCGGGCGGGCGCGTCTTGGCCTGCGTGATGTAGCGCAGCTTGATCCGCTTGCCGCCGGGCGCGGGCGGCGGATTGGCCTCAAGCGCCTTTTCAAACCAGCGATTGAGCATTCCTGTCGATACGCGGCGAGACCATGCCGCACGCGTTTCGAAAGCGGCCCCCAAAAGCTGGTCGATGCCCTTGCCCGTCGCCCCAGAGATGGTGAGCAACGGGACGCCGCGCACCTGCGCCAGCCCGTCGTCCAGCGCCTTGCGCACGCCCTGATAGAGGGCGCTGCCATTTTCCGCGACGTCCCATTTGTTGAGCGCGATGATGAGCGCCCTGCCCTCCTCCAGAACGCGGTCGGCGATCTTCAGGTCCTGCGCCTCCAATCCCTTGGTGGCGTCGAGGAGAAGCACCACGACCTCCGCGAAATCGACCGCGTGCAGGGCGTCAGCGACCGATAACTTCTCTAACTTATCCTGTACGCGGGCGCGTTTGCGCATGCCGGCGGTGTCGATCAGGCGGACGTCGCGGACCTGACCTTCGGGATCGGTCCATTGCCAGTTGATGGCGATACTGTCGCGCGTGATGCCCGCTTCGGGGCCGGTTATCAGGCGATCCTCACCGACTATCTTGTTGATAAGTGTGGATTTTCCAGCGTTCGGCCGACCCACGATAGCGAGCTTCAGGACAGCGTCAGGGGACTCCTCATCGCCTTCTTCGGCGTCTTCCTCATAGTCTTCCCGCTCCACATGGGGCCGCAGAGCCTGGAAAAGATCGGCCATCCCCTGGCCATGCTCGGCGCTTATCTGGACAGGCTCGCCAAAGCCCAGATTATAGGCCTCGAGCAATCCGGCCTCCGCCGCCCGGCCCTCCGCCTTGTTGGCGAGGAGGATCACCGGCGTATCGCTTCCGCGCAGCCAGCGTGCAATTTCCTCATCCAGCGGGGTGATGCCGGCGCGGGCGTCGATCATGAACAGGGCCGCGTCGGCCGACGCCACGGCGGTCTCGGTCTGCGCGCGCATGCGGCCGGGCAGCGTGCGCGGGTCTTCATCCTCGTAACCGGCCGTATCGATAATACGAAAATCCAGGCCAAGCAGGTTTGCGTCCCCCTCCCGCCGGTCGCGGGTGACACCGGGCTGATCGTCAACCAGCGCCAGCTTCTTGCCGACAAGCCGGTTGAACAGAGTGGACTTGCCAACATTGGGCCGCCCGATAATGGCTACTACGGGCAGCATATGGGCCTGCCTACCTCCTGATTGTCCAGTTGATCCGCATCGCTCAACGATAGGCCGTCAGACGGCCCTTATCGTCAAGGATGTAAAGCATGTTGTTTGCGACAACGGGTGAGAGCGATATGCCGGAACCTGCTTCCTGCGTGCTCAGCACCGACCCGTCCACCGGGTTCGCGTACACCAGATCACCCTCGGAAGACACCAGAATCAAGCGCCCGCCAGCCAGCACCGGTCCGGTCCAGCTGATCGGATCCTGCTTCTTCTTTTCCTTGCGGTATCGCTGCAACTGGCTGATCCAGCGGATACGGCCGGTAGCGCGGGCAACGCAGAGCAGTTTGGCCTCATCGGTGACGACAAACAGCCATTCCCCGGCCACCCACGGCGTCGCGATACCCGCGGCGTTGAGTTCCCAGAGCCGCTGACCAGTGACCAGTTCGTAGGATGCGATGCGCCCGCCCTGCCCGACGGCATAGACCCGGCCGCGATCGATGACCGGATCGGCGTCGATATCGGACAGCGAAGCGACCGACGTCGACATGCTAGTCCGCGACAGGGCATCGCCCCAAAGGCTGCGGCCATTTTCATAACGGTAGGCACTCAACTCACCCGAGCTATAGCCGGCGATCACGGTGCCTTGCCCTGCTGCCGGAGCAGCAACGCCGAACACGCCGGTAATTTCCAGCGTCCCCGACTCCGTCCAGATCAGGTCGCCGCTGTCGGCATTCAGTGCAAATATCTGGTTGTCCTGCGACATCACATAGACATTGCCGTTGGACAGCGTCGGCGCCCCGCGCAATGGTCCTCCGGGCCGCTTTTTCCACACAATGCTGCCATCGCCTGCATCCAGCGCGGCGACATCGCCCACGCCGCTGGTGGCGTACACCCGGCTGCCTTCCACGCTGACCCCACCGCCAAAAGCAGAGCCGCTATTGCCCCTGGAACCCAGATCGGCGGACCAGACGGCAGCGCCGCTGGCTGCATCAAATGCGCGCACCTGCGCATCGGTGCCGATGACATAGAGCCGCCCGCCGCTGACCACCGGCGCGGAGGCAAGGCGAGCGGTCTTGCCGCCGCCCTCGACGCTCGCGGACCACAGCCGTTGCGGCGCGTTGCCAAGAGCGAGATGCCCCATGGACTTGGCGGCGTTGCCACCCGGCTGGTTCCAATCCGCATTGACCTCCGGCGCAGGCAGTACAACCTCTACATCGGCAAGCGCGGGATCGACTTCGACGCTGGATTCGGATGTCAGGATCGAAACCCGCTCGCCCACGACAGGCGTCTTGGGTCCGCCCTTGCCCTTGAATATACCGCAGCCCGAAAGAAGTGCGACGGCCGCGACGGCAGCCACCACTTGATAATGCTTATTCACCTTCATCAACCCCGCCTCCGGCCGGTATATTGGCCTTTTCATTCCGGTCGGTCCTGACCGCATCCACCCCTAATAGCCCGGCCATCTGAACCGCGCGTGTCCGGATCGTTTCCGGCACGCCCTCATCCTTCGACATGGCCGCGAACAACGGACCCGCAAGCTCGGGCTTGCGCAACTTCATATAGGCGATCGCCACCATTTCGCCCGCACTGCCGAACCAGGGATTGCCTTCGACGGCCAGCGGCTTCAACCGGTCGATGACCTGCTGTGGCTGCATCCGGTCGAATTCCAGAGCGGTTTGCCGGATCAGCGCCAGGTCGCGATAGGGCTGCCCCAGCGTATCGTCCCCTACAATGGTTTTATACTGAGCGATCGCCGCCTTGTCGTCTCCACCCTCAAGCGCGATCGCGGCCTTGATCAGCATGGCGGCGGCGCGATAGCCCGGCTGGCCGGCGTCGGCGAGCGCATCGGCCTGTTTCGTCGCCTCAGCCTTGTCGCCCGCTTCCAGCGCGTCGAACGTCTTCGCCAGTTCCTCGCCCCGTTCCCCCGCCTTCTGCTCGGCCTGATGGTTCCACCAGAGCCAGCCGCCAAAGCCCGCCAGACCCAGAAGGATCAGCGCAACCAGCCAGCGGCCATAACGCGACCAGAAGCTGGTGAGCTTGTCCTGACGCAGCGCGTCGTCAACCTCACGAAAAAAGGCTTCATTATCTTGTGGCGTGACGGCCAAAACAAATCTCCGGAGGGAATAAAGGGTCGCTGGGCGCGGACCTTAGCGATGGATGGGGAAGAGGAAAATCACTTTTTGGGCCGGTAAACCTGCTCGTCGGTCGGAAAGGCGCGGCTGCGGACATCGGCGGCGTATCGAGCAGCTGCGGCCGAAATGGTGTCCGCCACCGATTCATAGCGTTTGACGAAACGGGGAACCCTTTCGAACATGCCGAGCAGATCGTCGATCACGAGCACCTGGCCATCGCAATTGGCTGACGCGCCGATGCCGATGGTGGGGCAGGAAACCGCAGCCGTCACCTTGTCCGCAAGCTCCTCCATCACCCCTTCGACCACCAGCATGAAACAGCCCGCTTCATCGACGGAGCACGCATCGCGAAGGATTTTCTCTGCCTCCTTCTCGCTACGCCCGCGCGCGCCATAGCCGCCCAGTGCGTTCACAGCCTGAGGCGTCAGGCCGACATGGGCGCAGACGGGGATGCCGCGCGCGGAGAGAAAGGCAATGGTTTCCGCCATGGCCTCTCCACCTTCCAGCTTCACGCCAGCCGCCCCGCTTTCCTTCAAAATGCGCGCTGCGTTTTCAAATGC
>CBHCMH010000110.1:0-6538 GCA_965974445.1 uncultured Rhizorhapis sp. | reverse complement strand
TCCGGCCCTGCCGGCATTCCGGCGATCGCCTTTCCCGAAGTGACCAATCCCGTCTATGACAAATGGGGCGCCTATCAGGCGCTGGTGCAGGGTTTCGTGCGCACGACGGGAGGCGAGGCGGACATCACCGTCGGCTGCTATCTCTACGACGTGGCGCTGAAGCAGGAACTGACCCGGCAGGGCTATGTCGTGGCGCCGCGGGACTGGCGGCGGGCCGCGCATAAATGCGCCGACGCCATCTACGCCCGCCTGTCGGGGGAATCGCCCTTCTTCGACAGCCGCATCGCCTATATCGCCGAAAGCGGCCCCAAGGATAAGCGCACCAAGCGCCTCGCCATCATGGACAGCGACGGCGCCAATCACCGTTTCATCACCAATGGGCAGAGCCTGGCGCTGACCCCGCGCTTTTCTCCCGATTATGGCTCGATCGTCTATGTGAGCTATATCGGGCAGCGCGTGCGCATCTATGTTTACGATATCGGCACCGGCAAGCAGCGGCTGGTGACGGAAAGCAACAATCCCACCTTCGCGCCGCGCTGGTCGCCCGACGGCAAGACCATCCTCTTTTCGATGGCTGTCGCGGGCAATACCGACGTGTATCGCGTTCCGGCCAGCGGCGGCCGCCCGCAACGGCTGACCAACACGCCCGGTATCGACGTGGGGGGCAGCTATTCGCCGGACGGATCGAAGATCGTGTTCGAAAGCGACCGTTCGGGATCGCAGCAAATCTATGTGATGAATGCCGACGGATCGGGCCAGCAGCGCATCAGCTTTGGCGGCGGCCGCTATGCGACGCCGGAATGGAGCCCGCGCGGCGACCTGATCGCCTTCACCAAGATCGCCGGCAATTTTCGCATCGGCGTGATGACCCCGTCGGGCGGTGGCGAGCGCCTGCTGACCAATAGCTGGCAGGATGAAGCGCCGACATGGTCGCCCAACGGACGGGTCATCCAGTTCTTCCGCACCAGCCAGGGCCGTTCGGGCAAGTCGGAAATCTGGCAGGTGGACCTGACCGGCGTGAATGAGCGGAAATTGCCGACGCCGATCGATGGGTCGGACCCGGCCTGGGGACCGCTGCTCCCCTGACCGGCGGGAGCGGAATCATCTTGACGACGTAACGAATTGCATCGACCATCGCCCGCAAGCATTTTGGGGGGTGTAGAATTCAAGCCAAAAGGAGAAAATGACAATGAAAATGACACGCCCGCTGCTGATCGCAACATCGATGCTGGCACTGGCCGCCTGCGCGAAGAAGGCGCCGCCAGAGCTTCCCCCCGCCCCGGTACAGGCCGAAGAGCCCGCCTACACGCCGCCGCCGTCCGGTCCCGTCAAGGGCAGCCAGGAGGACTTCATCGCCAGCGTGTCCTCCGACCGGGTGTTCTTCGATACGGACAAATATGACATCGACGCGCAGGATCAGGCGACGTTGCAGAGCCAGGCGCAGTGGCTGCAGGCGAACCCCAATGTCCGTGCGACCATCGAAGGCCATGCCGACGAACGCGGCACCCGCGATTACAACCTGGCGCTCGGCGAACGCCGCGCCAATGCGGCGAAGAATTATCTGGTGTCGCTGGGTATTCCGGAATCCCGCGTCAGCACCATCAGCTATGGCAAGGAACGCCCCGAAGCACTGGGCTCCGACGAAAGCGCCTGGGCGCAGAACCGCCGCGCCGTGACGGTGACGGTGCAGTAAGCGTTATTGCCGAAACGGAAGAGGCCCGCCGGTCGATGGATCGGCGGGCCTTTTTTGTTTGGGTGGGTATGGTGGTGAACGGACATAAAAGTCCGTCATGCTGAACTTGTTTCAGCATCCATAAGGAGAAACGATAGATCCTCAACCCCGGAGCTTATGGACCCTGAAACAAGTTCAGGGTGACGACTACTGCAACGTCGATGATACCCCAAACCCCCTCACCCCCGGCGTTTCCCAGTCATCGCCATCGCGCCGAACGCGCCTGCCTGAATGGTGCCCGTCAGCGTGTCGCCGTCCACGACCGCCTCGGCCTCCAGCGTCATCGGCATGGGAATGACCATTTCCATTTTCCAGGTCAGCCTGTTGCCATCGACCTTGCCTTCCTTCACGTCCAGCGAGCCCAGCGGCCCCGCATTGGTGCCGTGAAAGGCGTCACCATTGCTGATGACGGTGAACACCGACTGCTGATCGCCCATCGGCGTCTTGGTGACGCAGTCATATGCGCCGTCTACTGATGCCATTCTTCTGTTCCTCCTGTTCGCATATTTACGGGTTTGACGCCGCCGGGGCCTCGACGACAGTGATCGGCATGCCCAGCGCCTCCAGCTGCCCCATGACCTTGTCCTTGTCCCCCACGACGACCCAGGTAAATGCATCCGGATCAATCGCGGTGCGGGCGGCGCTGTCAAGATCGGTCGCGGTCAGGGCGCGATATTTGTCCGCCAGCCCCTCAACATAATCGAACGGCCGGTCATACAGGCGGTCGCGCTGCATCTGGCCCAGCACATCGGCGGAGGTTTCGTAGCTGCCGGGCAGTTCCCGGACGCTGCCGTTGACCGTGCGTTCCAGTTCGGCTGGCGTGACGCCCTTGCCCCCGAGGAAGTCCTTCATCTGGGACTTCAGCGCGGCGATCGCAGGGCCGGTCTTGTCGGCCTGCACCGGGGCGCTCAGAATATAGGGCACATGGTGCTGCACGCGATTGACGCTGCCGCGCACCCCATAGGACCAGCCCTTGGTTTCCCGCAGGTCCATGTTCATACGGGACAGGAAATTGCCGCCCAGCACGTCATTGGCGGCGAGCAAGGTCACCAGCTCGTCCGTGCCCTTCGCGTCCAGCACCTGGCCCGCAAGGATGACCGACTGCGGCGATTGCGGGCGATTGACGAGGATGATGTGCTGCTGATCGGGTGGCGTGGGAACGGCGAAATTCTTCGTCCCTTTCATGTCGCGGGTCATGCGCCAGAGGCCGAAATATTTCTCCAGCATCGACTTCATCTCGGCCAGCGTGCTATTGCCCACCACGAAAATCTCGGCGTTGTCCGCGCGCATCCAGCGATGGTGGAAAGCGGCCAGATCGCCCCGCGTCAGCTTTGCCACCACCGCCGGATCGCCGGTCCCGGTGAAGGGCACGCCATAGGGATGGTCCTTTCCAAAGAGCAACGGCGGCAGGGTGCGGAGCGCGATGCTCATCGGCTGCGTATTCTCGCTCGCGATGCGGGCGAGCTGCGTCGCCCGCATGCGTTCCAGCTCGCGCGGATCGAAGGCCGGGTTCTTGATGATGTCGGCCATCAGGTCCAGCGAGGGAGCGAGATTGGGCGTCAGCGCGTACATGGAAACGCTGGTCCGATCCATGCTCGCCCCGACGCTGATGTTCGCGCCCAGCCTTTCCTGCTCTTCGGCGATCTGGATGCTGTTGCGGCTGGTGGTGCCTTCCTTCAGCAGCGACAGCATCAGCGACTGGGTGCCAAGCTTGTCCCTGGGATCGGCCGCGTTGCCGGCATCGAACACCACCGAAAGCTGGACGGCCGGAATGGTGTCGCGGCGGGCGAAATGCACCTTGATCCCGTTCGAAAGCGTCGTCGTCTCGACCGCCGGAAAATCGACATTGGGGATGGGGCCGACTTCGGGCAATTTGCTCCTGTCGACGGCAGCCAACGGAGCTTCCACATCGGCCGAACCGAAGCGGTCGTCGCCCGGCGCCTTGTAAAAGGCCGGGGACGACAACACGCCCGTGCGGCTGCCCGCCGAACCGGCAGCCTCCTCATAGGCGCTTCGTTCGCCCGGAATGACCCGCAAGGCGTAAACCGGACGGCGCAGCCATTTCTGCATGAGCGCGGTTATGTTTTCAGGCGTTACCTTGGCCAATGCGGCCAGGCGCTTCTTGTAGAATTCCGGGTCGTCCGAATAAAGCTCGCCCTCCGCCAGCGCGACGGCCTTGCCGCCAAATCCCCCGACCTGCTCAAGCCCCGAAATGCGGCCGGACACGGTCTGCGTCGCCACCCGCTGCACTTCGTCCGCCGTCGGCCCCTTGGCGATAAAGTCGGCAATGATCGCGTCCAGCCGCTTCGCAACCAGGTCGGCATCGACGCCGGGTTTCACGTCGGCGGTGATTTCCACCATGCCGACCTGCGCGAATTCCTGAAGGTCGGCGGTAACGCGCACGGCAAGCTGCTCTTCGCGGACAAGGATGTTGTCCAGACGCGAGCTGGCCAGCCCGCCCAGCACGCTCATCCCCACGCGCAGCGGCAGCGTGTCGGGGTCGTTAAGGCCGGGCACGATCCAGTTGCGATAAAGCCGCGTGGTCGCCACCCGGTCCCTCATCTCCTCCGACTTGGGGGCGGGCAGCGTCGGGATCGGCGCATTCACCGGCGCGACAGCCTTGCCTTTGGGAATATCGCCGAAATATTTCTGGACCAGCGGCCTCGCCTGCTCGGCGTCGATATCGCCGGCCAGCACAAGCACGGCATTATTGGGGCCATAATGGTCGATGAACCACTGCTTCACATCGGCAAGGCTCGCCTTGTCGAGGTCGGCCATGGAGCCGATGGTGCTGTGGCCATAGGGATGATCGGGCGGGAAAAGCGCGGCGAGCTGCGCATATTCGACCAGGCCATAGGGCTGATTATCCCCCTGCCGCTTTTCATTCTGGACGACGCCGCGCTGGTTATCCAGCTTCTCCTGCGTCACCGCGCCCAGAAGATGCCCCATGCGGTCGCTTTCCAGAAACAGCGCCACTTCCAGCGCGGAGGTTGGGACCGTTTCGAAATAATTGGTGCGGTCGAACCAGGTGGTGCCGTTGAAATCCGTTGCCCCCACCTGCTGCAGCGGCTCGAAGAAATCGCCGGGCGCATTCTCCGATCCGTTGAACATCAGATGTTCGAAAAGATGGGCAAAGCCGGTCTTGCCCTCCGGCTCGTTCTTCGACCCGACATTATACCAGACCGAAACAGCCACGATGGGCGCCTTGCGATCCTCATGCACGATGACGCGCAGGCCATTGTCTAGGGTAAATTCCTTATAGGGAATGTCGATCGCGGAAATTAATTCTGTAACCGGCGCAGGCTCTTGCGCTGGGGCAATGGATACCGACATTGCGAGGGCTGAAGCGGCAAGTGCGAGGGTGAAACGGCGAAGCATGTCAGATCCTTGTGGCCGGGATGAAGGGGAAGAATAGCGACGGTCGTGGGTCACGCAACCGCTATGTCATTGGAATCCGTCACTCTGACGAAACGACGAAGAAAATAGAGGCAGAGACCTTGTGTTGCAAAAATACAACATTATCTGGGTGCGGAAAGGAACAGGGCAGCTATGAACCTCGAAAAATTCACTGACCGCGCGAAGGGCTTTCTCCAATCGGCGCAGACGGTTGCGATCCGGCTCAATCATCAGCGCATTGCGCCTGAACATTTGCTGAAGGCCCTGCTGGAAGACGAGCAGGGCATGGCCTCGGGCCTCATCAAGGCCAGCGGCGGCGACGCGGGCGTTGCCCTGCGTGAGACCGATGCGGCGCTGGCAAAACTTCCCTCGGTTTCGGGCAGCGGCGCGCAAGCCACTCCCGGCCTCGACAATGACAGCGTCCGGGTCCTCGATCAGGCCGAGCAGGTGGCGCAGAAGGTGGGCGACAGCTACGTGACGGTCGAGCGGCTGCTGCTCGCCCTTGCGCTATCCCCCACTACGGCGGCGGGCAAGGCGCTGGCGAGCGCGGGCGTCAATGCCGAAGCGCTCAATGCAGCGATCAACCAGCTGCGCGGCGGCCGCACCGCCGACACGGCAAGCGCCGAAGACCGCTATGACGCGCTCAAAAAATTCGCCCGCGATCTGACGGAGGCCGCGCGCGACGGCAAGCTGGACCCGGTCATCGGCCGCGACGAGGAAATCCGGCGCACCGTCCAGATCCTCGCCCGGCGCACCAAGAACAACCCTGTCCTGATCGGTGAACCCGGCGTCGGCAAGACCGCCATCGCGGAAGGCCTCGCGCTGCGCATCGCCAATGGCGACGTGCCCGATACGCTGAAGGACCGCACATTGATGGCGCTCGACATGGGCTCCCTCATCGCGGGCGCCAAATATCGCGGCGAATTCGAGGAACGGCTGAAGGGCGTGCTCGACGAGGTAAAGGCCGGCGAAGGCGACATCATCCTCTTCATCGACGAGATGCACACGCTGGTCGGCGCGGGCAAGGGCGAGGGCGCGATGGATGCCTCCAACCTGCTGAAACCGGCTTTGTCACGCGGCGAACTGCACTGCATCGGCGCGACGACGCTCGATGAATATCGCAAATATGTGGAGAAGGATCCTGCCCTCCAGCGCCGGTTCCAGCCCGTCTTCGTAGGCGAGCCGACGGTCGAGGACACCGTCTCCATCCTGCGCGGCCTGAAGGAGAAATATGAGCTGCACCATGGCGTGCGGATCACTGACGGCGCGATCGTGGCGGCGGCGACCCTTTCCCACCGCTACATCAGCGACCGTTTCCTGCCCGACAAGGCCATCGACCTGATGGACGAGGCGGCCAGCCGGTTGCGCATGGAAGTCGAAAGCAAGCCCGAGGAGATCGAA
The DNA here is from genome assembly GCA_965974445.1 of uncultured Rhizorhapis sp. Taxonomy (GTDB): domain Bacteria; phylum Pseudomonadota; class Alphaproteobacteria; order Sphingomonadales; family Sphingomonadaceae; genus Rhizorhapis. The sequence continues at coordinate 9 of CBHCMH010000110.1, read as the reverse complement.
ACGCTCGAC
>CBHCMH010000109.1:0-6541 GCA_965974445.1 uncultured Rhizorhapis sp. | reverse complement strand
TGACGCGGTTCTGAATGCCCAGTCCCGATCAGATCGGCGCGCCGAGCGGCATGATTGCGACCGCGCCCGCATCCTCCATCCGCTTGGCTGCGATGGGATCATCGACACAATAGACCATCGGCTTGAAGCCCTCTTTCGCCAGGATTTCAGTGGCGCGCAGGGTTTCCACCATATCGGGATACAGTGTCTTTGCCTCCCCCAGCACCTCCAGCTTCACAAGCTCCCATCCCCCCGCCTCGCGCGCCAGGCGAAGCGTGCGGATCGCGTCCTCGCCGGTAAAGCAGCCCGCCGTGTTGGGCAGATAGGTGATCTTCTTGGGATCGATATAGTCGGTCAGCATCGGCGCTTTGGGGTCCGAAACATTGACGCGGCGGACCGCCACGGTGACGATCTGCGCCCCCGAAGCCTCCACCGCCGCCGCATTCTGCTCGAAATTCCTGTACTTGCCCGTGCCGACGATCAGACGAGAGGAGAAGCGTTTGCCCGCGACCTCCCAGCTGTCGTCCGCAAAGCTGTCGCCGCCGCCGACAAAATGCACGATCTCCAGCTCGTCGCCATCCTCGACGCGGACGGCCGCCAGCGTCGAACGCGGGACCACCTCCAGATTGCGCTCCACCGCGACCTTTTCCGGGGGGAAGCCAAGCTCGCTTGCAAGCGCCGAGAGCGTCAGCCCCTCCCGCACGCGGCGATGTTCGCCGTTGATCCTTACTGAAATGGTGCCGTCGATGCTCATCCACTGTTCCGCTTCATTGACATTGCTTTTGCGCATTTGCTCTGGCGGCCATATAGGGAGGCGAACGACCGGCCTGCAACCGAAAGGGAAGCCTTTATGGCGGACGCCATTAAAATCTATGTGCTGAACGGCCCTAACCTCAACCTGCTGGGCACGCGGGAGCCGGAAATCTATGGCGAGGATACGCTGGACGATATCGCCGGCCGCCTGGAAGATTTGGCGCGCGCGCAGGATGTCGAGATTGATTTCCGCCAGTCGAACCATGAGGGGCATTTGATCGACTGGCTGCATGAGGCGCAGGCGGAGGGCGTAAAGGCCGTGATCCTCAATCCGGGCGGTTTGACCCATACGTCGGTCGCGCTGCATGACGCGATCAAGTCGATCGTTACGCCGGTGATCGAGGTGCATCTGTCCAACCCGCACAAGCGCGAGGAATTCCGGCACAAATCCTATGTCGGACAGGCGGCCAAGGGAACGATTGCGGGCTTCGGCGCGCTGTCCTACGAACTGGCGCTGGCTGCGGCGCTCAAACTTTAGGACGGCTCCTGTTGCGCTCCAGTCGCAGAGCGAATAGGCGCAGCAGCAACAAGATTGTTTTCCAAAAAGAGGTTATGCATGGCTGACAAGAACGACGGGGGCGCAATGCAGGTCGATGTGAAACTGGTCCGCGATCTGGCTGAGATGCTGGACGCCACCAACCTGAGCGAGATTGAGGTTCAGGACGGCGAGCGCCGTATTCGCGTTGCGAGGACGCTGCAGGCCGCGCCGGCCGCCTTCCATGTTCCAGCGCCCGCGCCTGCCGCTGGCAACCCCGGCTCCACGGTAGCAGCCTTCGAGGCGCCCGCCGCTGTCGTTCACAACAATGCCGTCAAGTCTCCCATGGTCGGCACGGCCTACCTCTCGGCCGAACCGGGCGCCGCGCCATTTGTTGCTGTGGGCGCGCAGGTAAAGGCGGGCGATACGCTGCTGATCGTCGAGGCGATGAAGGTCATGAATCCCATCACCGCGCCGGTCGCCGGGACGGTCAAGGCGCTGCTGGTGGAAAATGGCCAGCCTGTCGAATTCGATCAGCCGCTCGCCGTTGTCGAGTAAGCCAGACATGGGTTTTGAGAAAATCCTGATCGCCAATCGCGGCGAAATCGCGCTTCGAATACACCGCGCCGCGCATGAGATGGGCATCAAGACGGTGGCGGTACACTCCACCGCCGACGCCGACGCCATGCATGTGCGCCTGGCCGATGAGGCGATCTGCATCGGCCCTCCGGCCGCGACGGACAGCTATCTGAACATCCCCAACATCATTTCGGCGGCGGAAATTTCCGGCGCGGACGCCATTCACCCCGGCTATGGCTTCCTGTCGGAAAACGCGCAGTTTGCCGAGATCGTCGAGGCGCATGACATCGCCTTCATCGGTCCCAAGCCCGAACATATCCGCATCATGGGCGACAAGGTGGAGGCGAAGCGCACCGCCGGCGCATTGGGCCTGCCCCTCGTTCCTGGCTCCGACGGCGCGCTTTCCAGCATTGACGAAGCGAAGAAGATCGCCAAGGAGATTGGCTATCCCGTGCTGATCAAGGCGGCGTCTGGCGGCGGCGGGCGCGGCATGAAGGTGGTGCCGGACGAAAGCCAGCTTGAAACGCTGATGCAGCAGGCCGGGTCGGAAGCGAAGGCGGCCTTTGGCGACGCCACCGTCTATATGGAAAAATATCTGGGCAACCCCCGGCATATCGAATTCCAGGTATTCGGCGACGGCAAGGGCGAGGCCATCCATCTGGGCGAGCGCGACTGTTCGCTCCAGCGCCGGCATCAGAAGGTGCTGGAGGAAGCGCCGTCGCCGGTCATCTCGTCCGAAGAACGCAATCGCATGGGAGAAATCGTGCGCAAGGCGATGGCCGACATGGGCTATCGCGGCGCGGGCACGATCGAATTCCTGTACGAAGACGGCGAATTCTATTTCATCGAGATGAACACGCGGCTTCAGGTGGAGCATCCGGTGACGGAGATGATTACCGGCGTCGATCTGGTCCGCGAGCAGATCCGCATTGCCGAGGGCAAGCCGCTGTCGGTCGCGCAGGAGGATCTTGTCTTTTCGGGTCACGCCATCGAATGCCGGATCAATGCCGAGGATCCGAAAACTTTCGCCCCGTCGCCGGGCACCGTCACCAGCTATCATGTGCCGGGCGGCATGCACGTCCGCGTCGATAGCGGCCTGTATCAGGGCTACCGGGTGCCGCCTTATTATGACAGCATGATCGGCAAGCTGATCGTCTATGGCCGCACCCGCGAGGGCTGCCTAATGCGGCTGCGCCGCGCGCTGGAGGAATATGTGATCGAGGGGATGAAGACGACCATCCCCCTGCATCAGGCGCTGCTCCGCGATCCCGAGTTCCAGAATGGCGACTACACCATCAAATGGCTGGAGGAGTGGCTGGCGCGGGAGGAAAAACCGTGAAAGCGACGATCTGGCACAATCCCAAATGCGGCACGTCGCGCAAGACGCTGGCGATTCTCGAGGAGACGCCGGGTGTCGAGGTTGAGGTCATAGAGTATCTCAAGACGCCGCCCAGCCGCGACAAGCTGGCAGCGCTTTACAAGGCGGCCGGAATGACGCCGCGAGAGGGGCTGCGGGCAAAGCAGGAAGAGGCGAAGCCTTTCCTCGACGCGGATGGCGATGCGATTCTCGACGCGATGGTGGCCAACCCCATCCTGATCGAACGCCCGTTGGTCGAAACCGCCAAGGGGGTCCGCCTGTGCCGCCCGCAGGACAAGGTGCGGGAGATTCTTTGAGGGCGGGTTTCGGGTCTTTGCTGCCATAACTCCCCTCCCGCTTGCGGGAGGGGCTGGGGGAGGGCCTGTTAGGGAAATGGCGGTGACATGCCCTCCCCTAACCCCTCCCGCAAGCGGGAGGGGAAGGGCAACTTTCCTCCCCAATCCCGTCATCTCCCACAACGCCCTTGCCTGCAACAGCAAGCCTCGCCTACCGTGCCGCCGGGCAGGGAGACAAGCATGGCGACGGTGGCGATTTACAGTCTGAAAGGCGGGGTGGGGAAGACGACCTTCTCCATCAACCTGGCCTGGGCCGCAGCCGCCATTTCGAAGCGCCGGACCCTGATCTGGGATCTCGATCCGCAGGCGGCTTCGACATACATCATGGCGGATGGACCGGCAGCGGACGGTCCGGCGCAGGCCATCTTTGCGCGCAATGTCGATGCGAAGGCGATGGTGCGCCCTTCCCATGTCGCGGGCGTCGATCTGCTGGCGGCGGATACTTCGCTTCGGGGACTCGATCATTTCTTCTTCGAACTAGGCAAGAAACGGCGGCTGGAGAAGCTGCTTGGCGGGCTTTCCAGACATTATGATCGCATCATCCTCGACTGCCCGCCCGGCCTGACCCCCACAAGCGAGCAGGTGCTCCGCGCCGCCGACCTCGTCATTGTACCGGTCATTCCCTCCCCCCTGTCGCAGCGGGCGCTGGTCGATGTGGTCGACTTTCTGGCACGGCAGAAGGGGCGGCATGCCCCGATCCTGCCCGTCTATTCGATGGTCGATCGCCGCCGCTCGCTGCATAGGGCGGCATTGGTGGAGAAATCCGATTGGCCGGTGATCCCGATGGCCAGTGCCGTTGAGCAGATGTCCGTCAAGAAGGCTCCACTTGGGCAGTTCGAACCGCACTGCCCGGCCGCCAAATCCTTCACCAGGTTGTGGACGGGAATCGAACGGAAGCTGCGGATGGCGGCGTAAGGAGGGTTGTGGGATTTTCAGGACATCCCTGCATCGTCATCCCCGCGAAAGCGGGGACCCAACTCTCGCCAATCCCTGAGTCTGAGCCAAGAGGATGGATGAGTTCCCGCTTTCGCGGGAATGACGATTGGTGGGTGCCGAGAAACGTCGGCTTGGCTCATAGCCCGCCCTACGCCACAGCGCTCTGCTGGCCGTCGCCGAAGAGGGCGACCGCCTCGTTGGCGGGCATCGGACGGCCGAAATAATAGCCCTGGATTTTCTTGCAGCCCAGGCGGTTGATCATCTCCGCCTCTTCCTCATTTTCAACGCCCTCGGCTGTGGTGGACATGCCCAGGCTGTCGGCCAGGGCGACGACGGCGCGGATGATGGCGATGCTTTCGGGCACGTTCTTCGACGCGCCCTGCACGAAGCTCCGGTCGATCTTGATGGTGCTGAAGCGCGTTTTCCGCAGATAGCCCAATGAGGAGTAGCCCGTGCCGAAATCGTCGAGCGACAATTTGACGCCCAGCGCCAACACGCGGTCCAATATCTGTTCGGCGGCCGTTCCTTCGCGCATGAAGACGCTTTCCGTCACTTCCAGTTCCAGCCGGTGCGCGGGCAATCCGGAATAGGCGAGGGCGGAGGTTACGGCGGTCACGAAATTGGGATCGCCAAGCTGTTCGGCCGAGACGTTCACCGCGACGCGGATATGCGAGGGCCAGTTCATCGCCTCCTTGCAGGCGGTGCGGAGTACCCATTCGCCGATCGGGCCGATGAGGCGCGCATCCTCCGCCACCGGAATGAATTTTACCGGAGAGATGCTGCCCATTTCAGGATGTGTCCAGCGGACGAGTGATTCAAAGCCCTCCACCACGCCGGTCGTGGCATTGACCACCGGCTGGTAGACGACGTGCAACTGCTGCTTCTCCAGCGCCTCGCGCAGCGCGATTTCCAGGGTGCGGCGCTCCTCGGCATGGGCGTGCAGCCGGTGCTCATACCCGTGGTGGACGCCGCCGCCCTCCTCCTTTGACCGGTATAGCGCCAGGTCCGCGCTGCGGATCAGCGTTTCGGCGGTACGGCCGTCACGGGGCGCAATGGCGGAGCCGACACTGGCGCCGATATAGAGCATATGCTGATCGATATCATAGGGCCGGGACAGCGCCGCGATGATGTCCAGCGACAATTGTTCGACATAGGTGGTGTCGTGAATTTCGCGGATGACCACCGCAAATTCGTCCCCGCCGAGGCGGCCGCAGATTTCGTTCTTGGAACAAACCTGCTGCAACCGCTCCGATACGCGGGCGAGCAGGCGGTCGCCGACCAGATGGCCGAGCGTGTCGTTGATCGCCTTGAACCGGTCGAGGTCGATCATCAGGAAACCGCAGCGGCTGTTCCAGCGCTCCATTTCCTGCATCGCGTGATCCAGCGCCTCCGTCAGGTGCAGGCGGTTGGGAAGCTTGGTGAGTGTGTCGTAACGGGCGAGATGGGCAATCTTTTCCGATGATTCGCGCTGCTTGGTCACATCGGACGCGACGCCGCGATAGCCCTGGAATACGCCTTTTTCATCGAGACGGGGAGACGCGGACAGTTCCCACCAAAGTTTCTGGCCTCCGATTTCGACCTCCAGCAGCAGGTTGCTGAAATTTTCCCGGCGCTTGATCTTGTTGGCGAATTCGTGAAGCGAGGGCGAAAACTGGCCGGACTCCCAGGCGCTGCCCGCCAGCAGTTCCAGCAATGGCTTTCCCTCGATGTCGGCTGGGTTCATGCCTAGCGCGCGGGCGAACCGGGCGGAAACATGGGTCACTCGCCGCGCGGCGTCGGTTTGCCACAGCCAGTCGGCGTTGCTTTCCTCGAACTCGCGCAGCAGGAGGCTCACCACTTCGCTCTTTTCCGCCAGTTGCGACGTGGCGGTGACTTGTGTGCTGTAGGCGCGGGCGTGTTTCAGGCTCGTGACGAGCAGCATCAGGGCATAGCACACAACCACGGCGGCGACCTGAAAGGAACCGATGCCCAGCATCATCCAAGCGTTCGCGCTCCCCAGCGTGGCGAGGAACAGCAGAGTCGAGAGCGGCATGCCGATATAGGTGA
>CBHCMH010000108.1:0-6575 GCA_965974445.1 uncultured Rhizorhapis sp. | reverse complement strand
CCTCGCGTGCCAAGGTGGATGTCGGAAATCCAGATGGTCCGGTACTGACGCCGCCCCCCGGCCGCCGGCTCCGGCCCCTGATCGTTGCCGATGGAAAAATCTTCAACCTCGGCGCCAAATGGCAGTCGCGTGATCGCGTTCATAATCACCCCAAAACAGCTTGTCTCGGGACCAGACGGTTAGCGGTACTATGTGACAATTTGAGTTGAAATATGACGGTTTTGCTGTCACGCCCCTGAATTTGCGCTACACAGCGAATATGAACCCCAATATGCTCAGTCCTGATGCCCATGTCCGCTAAGCTTATATCCACCGAACCAGCCACGGGGGCCACGCTCTGGTCCGGCAGGATCAGCGATGTAAATGCCGAAGTGGCCCGTGCGCGGACTGCATGGCCGCAATGGGCGGCCCAGCCGCTTGTCAACCGCATCGAAACCCTGCGCCGCTTCGCCAACATGGTGCGGGCGAAGAATGACAAGCTGGCCGACCTCATTGCCCGGGAAACCGGAAAACCGATCTGGGAAGCCCTGACGGAGGTCGATTCCGTCATCAACAAGGTGGAAATCTCCATTTCCGCCTATTCAGAGCGTACCGGCCAGAAACGGCTGGAGGGCGCGATGGGCGACCGCACGGCCGTACGGCACAAACCGCACGGCGTCATGGCGGTGCTCGGTCCCTATAATTTTCCGGCCCATCTCCCCAATGGCCATATCGTTCCGGCGCTGATCGCGGGCAACGCTGTCGTCTTCAAACCCTCGGAACAGACCCCGGCGGTGGGCGAGATGCTGGTGGATCTGTACCATGCCGCCGGCGTTCCCGACGATGCACTACGCCTGGTCATCGGCGGCCCGGCGGAAGGCAAGGCGCTGACCGGCCATGACGGCATCGACGGCGTCCTCTTCACGGGCTCGGCGCAGACCGGCATCGCCATCAACATGCAGCTGGCCAGCCAGCCGAACAAGATCGTGGCGCTGGAAATGGGCGGCAACAATCCCATCGTCGTGTGGGACACCGCCGACATCCACACCGCCGCCATCGTCGTTGTCCAGTCCGCCTTCATGTCCGCGGGCCAGCGCTGCACGGCGGCGCGGCGTCTGATCGTGAAGGACAGCCTCTACGAGGCCCTGATTTCCACGGTAAAGGGCATCGCCGACCGCCTGATCGTCGGCGAGCCGCACAGCCAGCCCGCGCCCTTCATGGGCCCCGTGATCGACAATCAGGCGGCGGATGGCCTCACCGAAAGCTTCCTCATCCTGATGAGCAATGGCGGCCGGCCGATCAAGCATATCGCCCGCCCGATCGAGGGCCGCCCCTTCCTGACCCCCGGCATCATCGACGTGACCGACATGCCGGAGCGCCCGGACATCGAGCTGTTCGGCCCCCTTCTGCAGGTCATCCGCGTCGCCACTTTCGAGGATGCCATTGCGGAGGCCAACAACACCCGCTTCGGCCTCTCCGCTTCCCTCATTGGCGGCTCACCACAGCACTATGACCAGTTCTGGGCCAATGTCCGCGCAGGCGTCATCAACTGGAACAAGCCCACCAACGGCGCCTCCTCGGCCGCCCCCTTCGGCGGCGTCGGCATTTCCGGCAACCACCGGCCCAGCGCCTTCTATGCGGCGGATTACTGCGCCTATCCGGTCGCCTCGTCGGAGGCCGATCATGCGCGAGCATCCATCGGGATTGGACTGAAGGACATCGATACGGCGGCAATGGGGGATTGATCCTTCGTCCTCTCCAGGGGGACCAATGCGAAATTCCATTTTACCGTCATCCCCGCGCAGGCGGGGATCCATCTCCTGAGCCAACCGCTTGATTTTACGTCTGGAGATAGATTCCCGCCTGCGCGGGGATGACGAAAAAATGCAGCAGCGCTGAATTTGGCAATGATCCCCCAATTGGAGAGGCGAAAGCCCCCCAAAACATTTCCTAACCCCACCCCAAATCATTCTGGGTTGCGATCCGGGGCCATCCAACGCATCTCCCCCAGCATGGCTATCACTACACCCATGGAAACAGGACGCATTTTCCTGGTCGGCGCGGGTCCGGGCGATCCGGACCTGCTGACCGTGCGCGCGGCGCGGCTGATTTCCGCCGCGACCGTGATTGTCCATGACGGGCTGGTGGATAATGAGATCCTGGCAATGGCCCGCTCCGACGCCCGCCTCATCTCGGTCGCCAAGAGCCGCAGCCGCCATTCCATGCCGCAGGAGGAGATCAACGCCCTCCTCGTCCGTGAGGCGAAGGCCGGGCATGACGTCGTGCGCCTCAAAGGCGGCGACCCTTATATTTTCGGGCGCGGCGGCGAAGAGGCCGAGGAATGCCGCGCCGCTGGCGTGCCTGTGGAGGTTATTCCGGGCATCAGCGCGGCCATCGGCTGCGCGGCCGAAGCGCAATTGCCGCTCACCCACCGCGATGCGGCGAGCGCCGTCACCTTCGTCGCCGGTCAGTGCAAGGGCCTGACCGACCAGGACTGGACCGGCCTCGCCGGCAAGGGCCGTACCCTCGTCATCTATATGGGCGTCGCGACGGCGGCCGACATTGCCGACAAGCTGATGGCGGATGGGCTTTCGCCCGATACCCCGGTAGCCATATTGGAAAAGGGCACGCGAAAGGGGAGCAGGGCCATGCGCAGCTTGCTCGCTGATCTGGGCGGGCTTATGGCGCGCGAGCGGGTGAAGAGCCCGGCGCTGATTGTGGTGGGCGAAGTTGTGCTTCGGTCCAATGCGGAAGAGAAACTGGCCCAATGGGCCAAGCAGGCGGAGAATATGGCGTGAGAATTTTGACAGGCAATGACCTGAAAACAGGCGATGTCATCTGGTGGGCTGGCGAGGGCTGGTCCCGGCATCTGGCCGAGGCGGTGGACGCCGGTCACGACGCCGAATCCATTCTTGCGCGGGAAGAAGCCGAGCGCCGGGTGAACGCCGGCTATGTCGTCGAGGCAGAGGCGACCGACGCCGGTCCCATGCCGCTCCATATCAAGGATCGCATCCGGGCCAGCGGGCCGACGGTTCGCACCGATCTTGCGATCAACACGTCAATTCCAATCATAAAGGCCTGAAATCATGTATCGTTACGACAGCTACGATCAGGCAATCGTCGATGCCCGCGTCGAGGAATTCCGCGACCAGGCCCGCCGCCGCATCGCGGGCGAGTTGACCGAGGATCAGTTCAAGCCGCTGCGGCTGACCAACGGCCTCTATCTGCAATTGCACGCCTATATGCTGCGCGTCGCCATTCCCTATGGCACGCTGTCGGGCAGGCAGATGCACATGCTGGCGCATATCGCGCGCAAATATGACCGCGATTACGGCCATTTCACCACGCGCCAGAATATCCAGTATAACTGGATCAAGCTGGAGGACGCCGCCGACATTCTGGCCGACCTCGCCAGCGTGGAAATGCACGCCATCCAGACCAGCGGCAATTGCATCCGCAACATCAGTTCCGACCAATATGCGGGCGTCTCCGCCGACGAGGTGGCGGACCCCCGCCCCTGGGCCGAACTGCTGCGTCAATGGTCGAGCTTCCACCCGGAATTCAGCTATTTGCCGCGCAAGTTCAAAATTGCCGTCATCGCGTCGCAAGAGGACCGGGCGGCGATGAAGCTGCACGATATCGGCATTGAGCTGGTGAAGCGCGACGGTGTCGTCGGCGCCAAGGTGTTCGTCGGCGGCGGCATGGGCCGTACGCCGATGGTTGCGCCTGAAATCAAGGACTTCGTGACCGAAGATGAGCTGATTTCCTATGTCGAGGCCTGCCTGCGCGTCTACAACCGCTATGGCCGCCGCGACAACAAGTACAAGGCGCGGATCAAGATCCTGGTGCACGAGCTGGGCGCGGACGAATATCGCCGTCAGGTCGAGGAAGAATTCGCCCATATGAAGACGCTGGGCATCGACCCGCCGGTGGCGGAACTTGCCCGCATCCGCGCGCACTTCGCTGATCCCGCCTATGAAACCGGCATCGGCGAAGACATCGATCTCAGCGATCCAGACTTTGCCGTCTGGGTTCGCCAGAATGTCGCAGCGCACAAGCAGCCGGGCTATGCCATCGCGACGATCAGTCTGAAGCCTGCGGGCGGCATTCCGGGCGACGCTTCGGCCGATCAGATCGACCTGATGGCCGACCTCGCCGCGCAATATTCGATGGACGAGCTGCGCGTCACCCACGCGCAGAACATCGTCCTGCCCTATGTGAAGAAGGCCGATCTCTACACGCTCTGGCAAAAGCTGGACGCGGCGGGACTGGCATCGGCCAATCTCGACCTCATCAGCGACATCATCGCCTGCCCCGGCCTTGATTATTGCAGCCTCGCCAACGCCCGTTCGATACCGGTCGCGCAGAAAATCAGCCAGCGCTTCGCCGATCTCGACCGCCAGCGCGATCTGGGCGAACTGAAGCTCAAGATTTCAGGCTGCATCAACGCCTGCGGCCACCATCATGCCGGCCATATCGGCATATTGGGCGTCGACCGGAAAGGGACGGAAAATTACCAGCTCCTCTTCGGCGGTTCGGGCGCGGAGGACGCGAGCCTGGCCAAGATCGTCGGCCCCGGCTTTGACGAGGACGGCATTGTCGATGCCGTCGAAAAGGCGACCGACGTTTACAAATCGCTGCGTCAGGAGGGCGAACGCTTCCTCGACACCTACCGCCGCGTCGGCATGGAGCCGTTCAAGGAGGCTATTTATGGTTGATTTCCTCTCCTTCCGCGACGGCGAAACCGCCACGCAAGAGCCGACCGTGACGCTGGAATCCTTCCAGGGCCAATCCAACGCCACCGCCGTCCGCATCGAGCCGGGCGAGGATGCGCGCGAGCTCATCCCTTTTCTCGACCGTATTTCGCTGGTGGAGGTGAACTTCCCCGCCTTCGGCGACGGGCGCGGTTATTCGGCGGCCCGCATCCTGCGTGAGGCGGGGTATGAAGGGGAACTTCGCGCCGTGGGCGACGTACTGGTCGATCAGCTTGTCGCCATGCGCCGCTGCGGTTTCGACAGCTTCGTTCCGGACGCACCCTTTGACGCCGACGTCGTGAAGGCGTCGCTGGAGCGTTACGAGCATGTCTATCAAAAGACCGTTGACGGCAGGGAGCCCGTCTGGGCGCTGCGTCATGGCTGAGGCAGCCCGGAAAATCGACGTCATCGACGCCCGGCCCGCCTATACGCAGGCCGACGCCGACGCGCTCAACGCGCGTTTCCAGGGCGTCGGCACGGAAGAGATGCTCCGTACCCTCTTTGCCGAGCGCGCGTTGGGCAAGGTTGCCGTCGTATCCTCCTTTGGAACGGAAAGCGCCGTGCTGCTGCATCTGGTGGCGCAGGCGGACAAGAGCATTCCAGTGATCTTCGTCGATACGCTGAAGATGTTTCCTGAAACGCTCGACTATCGCGAAACGCTCATCAGCGCCTTTGGCATCGAGAATAGCTGGGTCGTAACGCCCGATCCCGACGTGCTGGCGGCAAAGGACGATACCGGCCTGCGCTGGTCCTACGACCCGGACGGCTGCTGCGAGATTCGCAAGGTGGAACCGCTAGCGCGCGCCAAGCGGGGCCTCGACGCCTGGATTTCCGGCCGCAAGGCATTCCAGTCGCAAACCCGGCAAAACTTGCCCCGTTTCGAGGTCGAGGACGGCCGCCTGAAGCTCAACCCGCTGGGCGACTGGACCAAGGACGATCTGGAGGCCTATTTCGCCGAGCATGACCTGCCCCGCCATCCGCTGGAGGCGCAGGGCTATCTCTCCATCGGCTGCGAACCCTGCACGTCAAAGGTCCTGCCGGGCGAAGACCCCCGCGCCGGACGCTGGCGCGGCTGGGAAAAGGTGGAATGCGGGATTCATACGCCCTCGACTCCGCTGGGCGATCCCGACGATCCCGCCAACCAGCCGGTGTTCTAATCTCCCCTCCCGCAAGCGGGAGGGGCCGGGGGTAGGCCTGTAAAGATAGAGCGGTGACACGCCCTCCCCTGACCCAGTGGGCGACCGGCCCTGTCCCCCAGACAGGGCCGCAGCGCCCACTCGCAAGCGGGAGGGGAACAGTCAGTCATAACTCAGCGCGCTATATCCTTCATCGACATGATCGCTGAACTTGGTGATCTTCGCGTCGAACTTCAGCTTCACCTTGCCGGTCGCGCCGTGGCGCTGCTTGGCGACGATGAGTTCGGCCAGGCCATAGACCCGTTCCATCTCCATCGCCCATTTGGCATGATCGTCAAAGGATTTGGGATCATCGCCATCCATGGGGCGGCGCGGTTCGCGCGCGGCGACGTAATAATCCTCGCGAAAGACGAACAGCACCATGTCGGCATCCTGCTCGATCGAGCCGGATTCGCGCAGATCCGATAGCTGCGGCTTCTTGTCTTCCCGCTGCTCAACGGCGCGGCTGAGCTGCGAGAGCGCCATCACCGGCACGTTCAATTCTTTGGCCAGCGTCTTCAAACCCCGGCTGATCTCCGAAATTTCCTGCACGCGATTGTCGCCCGCCTTTGACGATCCTTGCAGCAATTGCAGATAATCGACGACGATGAACCCGATATTATGCCGCCGCTTCAACCGGCGGGCGCGGGTGCGCAGCGCCGCAATG
>CBHCMH010000107.1:0-6611 GCA_965974445.1 uncultured Rhizorhapis sp. | reverse complement strand
CCAATGACGCGGCCGTCCAGATCGACGCGGGCGCGGCCCGAGAAAATCTCCACCCGCCCGTCGATCGTCGCTACATGCGGCCGTCCCGTGATCGCCTCGGCCACGTGCAGGCGGCCGACGGTCAGGTGCGCCAGCCGCACATCGAAGTCCGGAAGGATCGGACCTTTCTTTTCGGCCGGAATGAATTTCGGCCATTTGTGAAGCGTCGCCCTCTCGATCCCCAGCCGATCAATATCCAGACGGTTGGAAAACCAGGCGAACGGCCACCAATGCAGTTCGACCCTGGGCGCGGACAGGAACAGCCCCTTGGGATCGTATAGCCGGACATCGGTAATGACCGCCTGCTTGTAGATGCTTCCCTCGATCTTTCCGAGCCGGATTTTCAGCCCCGAACGCGGCGCGAGCGCTTCGATCCGGTCGATGATGAACCGGTGCCCCCCGCCGGTATCGAGCCACGCCAGCGCGGCCATCACCAGCATCACCAGCGCAACCCCCGCGCTGAACACCCAATGCCGCGTCTGGAAGCGGAAGCGGCGCGGCGCGGCGGTTTGCGGATCGCCGGCCATCAGAACGCCTGGCCCAGCGATACATAGACGGCGATCCGGCTGTCGCCCGGCCGCCGGTTGATCGGCGTGCCGACATCGACGCGGATGGGGCCAAAGCTGCTATAATAGCGAACGCCAAGGCCCGCCCCGAACTGCAGGTCGCCAAGGTCCGGCATCTGGCTGGTCGATATGCTGCCCGCATCGACAAAGGGCACGACCCCGAAATTGCCGAAGCGGATTCGCGCCTCCAGCGAAAATTCGGTCAGGCTGCGTCCGCCGATGGGATCGTCATTGGCGTCGCGCGGGCCGATATGCTGATAGGCGTAGCCCCGCACGGACCCGCCGCCCCCTGCATAGAATCGCCGTGAAGGCGCGATCCGATCCCGCGTCGCCCCGATGACCGTCCCCGCCCTCGCGCGGGCGGCCAGCACCGCACGGTCCGTCACCGGCTGATAGACGCTGGCGTCAAGCTGCGCCCGGACATAGCCGAAAGTTCCCGATTGCAGGGACAGTTCGGGCGATATGCGCGCGCCCAGCCGGAAACCGCTGGATGGATCGAGCAGGTCGTCGCTGCCGTCATAGCTGACGCTCAGCGGCAATGCGCCGATCAGGAACACTCGCTCGCGCGGCGTTGCGGCGGGGCCGACCGTATCCCGTTCGTCGGACGCCAGCAGCTCCGCGCCGACCGACCATGTCCACGGCCTCTGGAAGATCAGGTTCGTCTGCCGCTCCAGACTGCCGGAAATAAGGAACGTCTTGGCATCATAAGCGTCACGGTTGATGTTGCTGGCGGAAATCTGCGCATTCAAAACCTGATCGCGCTTGCGGAAATTGCTCCGGCGGAAAATCGCCGCCAGCGATTGCTCCTGCGTCCCCGCCACGCCGCGAAAGGTCATTGCCCCTTCCGGCGGAAAGAAATTGCGATGCTGCCAGCTCACCTCGGCCCGGATGCCTTCGCCCGATCCGTAACCGACCTGCCCCGCAATGGTCCGGGGCGGCGCGGGTTCCAGATCGACGGCCAGATCCACCGTCTGCCCGTCGCCCGCGTCCTTGGGCGTCAGCGCCACCGAAGAGATCAGGCCCGTCGCCACCAGCGCCCGGCGCAGGTCGGTCACTTCCGACGTGCGGTAGGGATCACCGGGACGAAAGCGGGCGATCCGCAGGACATGACGGGCGCTGAAAATATCACCCTCATCCACCTGGATGCGCCCGAAGCGGCGATAGCCCGCAGGATCGACCGGCACCGTCAGGTCGCCCAGCCGGCTTTCGCCGTCGATTCGCACCACCGGCTCCTCGACGCTCGCGAAGGGATAGCCATTTTCACCCAGCGCCGCCGCCAGCCCCAGCCGCGCCGCGACGATCCGGTCAGCATCCACCGCATCGCCCGGCTTGACCGGAAAAGCCTCGTAGAGAGCATCCCGGTTCTCGGTCGCCTGCTCCAAGCCGGGAAGGTTCACTTCATCCAGCACATATTGCTCGCCCGGCGCCGTATCCAGCACCACCTGCAGCCGCTCGTCACCCCGCGCGGGCACAATCTCGCTCACCACCCGCGCGTCATAATAGCCCTTCGCGCGCAGGATGCGCTGCAGCAGTTCGATGTCTTCCTTGGCGCGACGGTTGATCTGGGCGATGTTGGACTCCTCGCCCTCCCCTTCCCGCAGTATCGACAGGTCGTTGAACCGGTCCCGGAATTGATCGTCCGCGACGTCGTCCAGCCCGCGCAGCACAACCCGATATTTGAGTTCGCTGGTATAATCGACGGGCGGAGCGGTTTCCGCGTCGGCGACCACGGAATCCTCTTCGCCATCAGCGCCGCCATCCGCCTCAGCCTCGTCCGGCCCTTCATCCAGCGGCGTTATGGTATCGGGAGCGTCCATGTCCGGCCAATCGACACCCAGCCCCGGAAGCGGCTCCATCTGTGTCTGGGGATCGGGAGATTGCGCGTCGCCCTGCGGCTGTTCCGTCCCGGCCGGTTGCGCCTGACCGGCCTGAATGACCAAGGGCAGCATCGCCACGCAAGTGAGGTATCGGGCCACAGGCAGTCGGAAAGGCAATGCGCCGGAAAGCATCCCTCAGCCCTAGCCCATTTGAACTAGTTCGCGCCAGCCGGTTATCGTTAAAATACCGCCATGTACGCCGGGGCGATCGGTCGCCGCCCGGCTTAGACTCTGATGAGATCAGGTTGTTCCAGCGTCCCTCGACTACGCCCGGGACGAACGGAAGCCGGTGACTCAGGCATAAATCAATCGCCGCCCTAAAAGCTGCTTTCCAGGCGGTGAAGCAATTGGCGGGCGGGACTCGCTGGAACATGCGGCATGCCGCCCCTGCCGGTCCCCAGGCTGTTTTGCAGGCGGGCGACCCGGTCATACAGGTCCTGACTGGCATCGATGAGCGCGCGGGCGGCGAAGGGGAAGCGGGCCACCACCTCCGGATCGGATTTGGCGCTCGCGCCAAGCTGATGCCGGGGATCGCTCAGGTCGGCGCCGCGCAGTTCGCCATTATGGATGGCGCGCTGCGTCAACAGCCAGGCAATGATGTGCATCAGCCGCGTCGTGACCTTCAGCGATTCGCAGGAAAAGCTGACGCGCGCCATGATTTCCAGCGAATCCCGGTCCAGATCGCCCTGGCTGTCGAAATAGGCACGGGCCTCATCGGCCATGACCATCGCCTCGACATACAGGCTGTCGACCAGCTTGCGACTCATCTCGCGCGATATGGTGCCACTGTGCATGTCATTGAACTGCCATAACGCTCCGGGGTTGTCAGGTGCGTTAAGGATGATTCCGCGCGGATAATTGCGCTTGTTCCGAATTGGGGCGGAGCCGACGGTATCAGGCGATGATGTCGGGGATCAGCGCATCTTCCAGAACCGCGATCTCGTCGCGCAGCCGGAGCTTGCGCTTCTTGAGGCGCGCAATCTGCAGATCGTCCCTTGCCGCCGAGTCGGCCAGCGCCATGATCGCCGCATCCAGGTCCCTATGCTCCAGGCGCAGGGTTTCCAGGCGGCGCATGATCTCTTCTGGGTTCATATGACAGGCGTTCCCGATCAGGAAAATATGGTGCTCGCGACTATAGGAGCGAATGCCGCAACGGACCATCGCAAATCCTGCATCGCTTCACCGGAGCCCATGCAAAAGATGGGAAGACAGGAGGGAATTTTCATGATTTACTCCGCCTTCCATGTCCTCACCAGCTAGGAGAATATATATGGAAAATAGCCATATCTCAGCTCTTCAGGCCAAACATGCCGGCCTGGATCAACGCATTAGAGCGGAAAATAGTCGCCCGCTTCCCGATGCGACTCTCCTGGCGGAACTCAAGAAACAGAAGCTGCGAATCAAGGAAGAGCTGAAGGCGAACTGACAGATATATTCAACGGCCCCGGTCCCGGCCCGTTGCGGCCGGACCGGGCAGGCCGGTTCCAGATGAGATAAGATATTCCCTCAACGAATCTTCCGTACCGGCCTCAGATAATCAGGCATCGGAGTACTGGATTTGCGGACCGGCTCACGGGCCTGCTGGGGATCGACGGCCTGGTCGAACAGCACGCCGATCCGCTCTCCCTGGACCCAGATCACCGATCCGGCGACGGGGCCAATGCCCCGCAGGTCGAGCACAACCGCCTCTCCCTTGGCAATGGGCATCGGGCAGTCCGCCATCAGCCCGGTCGCGGACAGGTTGCGCACCCTTACCTTGGTCCGGAAATGCCCATCCGGCGCGCACAGGGAGGTCAGCAGGAACAAACTGTCCCGCTTGCTCGTCCGCGTGGAGATGTCTGGTTGCCAGGGTGATTGCCGATGCTTGAAGCGTTCCATGGTGCGCCCGTTTGGATTTGCTGTTCGCTCACCGCTCTATCGGCGAAAATCTCGCCAAACTGTTAAGGGGCGGCGAAAAAAAGCATAGGGTTCAATCGGGTACCGGGACCCATAAGCCCCTCCCCTTCAGGGGAGGGGTTGGGGTGGGGCCGCCCCTCGGAGCACAGCACAGGTGGAAATGGCCCCCCCCCCCCCCCCCCCCCCGCGGGGGGGGGGGGGGGGGGGGGCCCCCCCCGCCCCTCGGAGCACAGCACAGGTGGAAATTCCCCACCCCCGTCCCCTCCCCTGAAGGGGAGGGGTGATGAGTCAAGGTGAATGCCGAGTTCGGTGTTAGTCTCGTCACACGGCCGCCTGCCTGGCAGCATCAATCGTCGCGCGAAATCTTTTCCTGGCGCTCGTGCCGCTCCTGTGCCTCGACCGTCATGGTGGCGATCGGGCGGGCTTCCAGGCGGCCGAGAGAAATCGGCTCCCCGGTGACTTCGCAATAGCCATATTCGCCTTCATCAATCCGGCGAAGAGCGGCGTCGATCTTGGAAATCAGCTTGCGTTGCCGGTCGCGGGTGCGCAGTTCGATGGACCAGTCGGTTTCGCTCGACGCGCGATCGTTGAGATCGGGCTCGCGAAGCGGCTCATTCTGCAGCACCGCCAATGTCCCTTCGGCTTCGCTCAGGATGCTCTTTTTCCACTTGAGCAATTGCTGCCGGAAATATTCCAGCTGCCTCTCATTCATGAATTCTTCGTCCGCCGACGGGCGGTAATCGTCAGGAAGCGTAACCTGCTTTCTTTTCGGGGATTCCATGTCTTCCGGAGAATTCACAATAGATGCCATAAGGCCTCCGCCGCAGCGTCCGTGGCCGGACCGGCCAAACGGACTATTTGACTTGGTGTGGGGCCTATAACCGCGCGCCACGGGCCGCACAAGCACCCATCGTACAACTGGCTACTTATATCATTCACTTGGCCTTTCATTTCCATGAATGTCCATGAATGCTGATGGATCACGGCCTGATCTGCCCGCCACGCCTCCCTGACGCGGGGTGTGGAAGCAACCGATTGAAACCGGCCGCGAATCCAGCCGGCAGCGCCGCGGCATTGACACCTTCCATCGGGCCGCGACCGAACCGCCAATTCCCCCATCTTGTAAACAAACGCTCCTCTCGCCGGATCAAAGCGGGACATTAACCATGTTTGATTACAAATTGGTAACTAATCGGCGGCCGTCAGGCCTGGATTCACAGTTAATCCTGTTGCGGTTAACGCTTTCTTCTGCACTTTTGCGAATATCGGGTGCGTAACGGCAGGGGGGCCTGCCAATCGCACGGACAACAACAAGAGTGTCGGAAGATGTCAGTACGGATGGCTTTGGCGAAACTATGCGCATGTGCTTGCGGCGGCGCGATCATCGGCGGTGGCGCGGTCCACGTCGCTGAATCCTCGCCCCGGCCTGCCATGACCAAGGCCAGCAAAGCCTCCGCCAAGGCTCCCACAAAGCTGATCCGCCGCTCCACCAAGACTGTGGCCTGCACGCCCAGCGTCGTAACGGTCGCAACGCCGGCAGCGCCCATTCCCGTGCCCCCCGCGCCCGTGCCCATGCTTCCCCCTGCCGAGCTGGCGATGAACGGCGGCGGCGCCGTTCCCGTCGTGATCGGCGGCAGCGGCGGCGGCTATGGCGGCAGCAGCGGATTCTTCGGCGGCTTTTTCGGCGGATCTGGCGGTGGCGGCGGCAGCGTCGTCGTGTCATCGACGACCAGCGGCGGGTCGACCAGCACCAGCGGCGGCTCCACCAGCACTGGCGGAAGCTCGACCAGCACTGGCGGCAGTTCCACGAGCACCAGCAGCGGCGTCAGCAGCACCTCATCCTCCTCCTCGAGCAGCTCGTCCAGCTCAAGCTCGTCCTCATCCTCCTCGTCGAGCAGCTCGGGCGGCAGCAGCGGGCATCATGGCGGATCGACGGGCAGCAGCGGATCGTCGGGCTCCAGTTCCTCTACCGGTAGCTCCGGCTCCAGCGGGTCGTCCAGCTTCGGCGGCAGCACCAGCTCATCGACCTCCTCATCGACCAGCAGCAGCTCATCCTCCAGCTCTTCCAGCAGCGGCGGATCGACAGGCAGCTCGACCGGCGGCACCCCCGTCCCCGCGCCGCCCATGGTCCTCCTCTTCGGCGCCGCAGCGGCGGCCCTGGTGGCGCGCAAGCGGTTGGGCAAGGGCGGACGACCAGAGAGCTGATACCGGCCTGCGTTTCCGGGTCTCCGGG
>CBHCMH010000106.1:0-6614 GCA_965974445.1 uncultured Rhizorhapis sp. | reverse complement strand
AGTCGAATGTCCGCGCTCTGGAGGTCAATCTAGAGGCTACGCGGGATCGTTTCGAGGTTGGCGACCTGACCCGCACCGACATCGCGCAATCGGAATCGCGGCTTGCCCTGGCACGGAGCGATTTGCAGGGCGCGGAAGCGCGGTTGATCTCTGCTCGCGAAAATTATGTGCGTCTGGTGGGCGATGTTCCGGTCGATCTGCAACCGCCCCCGCCGCTCCCCAATTTGCCGGTGTCCCCGGATGATGCGGTGGATGTCGCCATGGCCGGCAACCCCGATATCGCCGCCGCGCGCAAGGTAAGGGATGCCGCCGCCTATGATGTAAAGGTTGCCAGGGCGTCGCGCCTGCCAACGCTGTCGGCGACGGCGGATGGCGGTTATGTGGACTATCTGGGCAGCCTGGATCTCGTTCCCGGCGGGGGCAGCAGCCCGACGCAGAGCGGGACAACGGCGGCGGCGGGCGTGACGGCAACCATCCCGCTCTTTCAGGGCGGACGACCGGCAGCCCTGATCCGGCAGGCACAGGCGCGGGAAAGTCAGTCCATCGAGCAGGCGATCGAGGTGGAACGGGGCGTCATCGCCCAGACCCGGGCGGCCTACGCAAGCTGGCGGGCGGCCAATGAAGTCATTGCGTCCAGCCAGGTCGCGGTGGACGCCACTCAATTGTCGCTGGAGGGCGTTCGGGCCGAAAACACCGTCGGCACGCGGACGATTCTCGACATTTTGAACGCGGAGCAGGAATATCTGAACGCGCAGGTTCAACTCGTTTCGGCCCGGCGTGACGCCTATGTGGCGGGCTTTTCGCTACTGGCGGCGATGGGGCGGGCGGAAGCCCAGGATCTGGGTCTGGATGGCGGGGCCCTTTATGATCCCGTGGCCAATTATGAACGGGTAAAGGGCCGCATCTGGGATTGGGACAGCGATCCCGCGCCCCAACCGCAGTCGACGAGCACCGTTGACACGCCCGCGCAAAACTCCATTGTGGGCCCATTGGACAGAAATTGAGGCCGGATCATGGGGGATTTGACGAGAGAACCCTCGATGGAGGAGATACTGTCTTCCATCAAGCGCATCATCGCCGAGGAAGGCGAAAGTGCCGGAAAACCATCGCCACGCGGTGCTGGCCGGGACAAGGCGAAGCAGAAGGCGCGCGACGAGCAGTCTTCGGCTGACACAGCCATGGCGACGCTCGACTCGCTGGACGCGGAATTGGCGGATGGAATTCTCGAACTGACCGAGGCGGTTGAACCTGAATTTGAGGGCCAAGAGACGGGGCGCAATGCGTCCACGGCCGAGATGGAGGGTGAAGATATGACGGATAAGGTCATTTTGTCCGACGAAGCCGCGGTTGCCAGCCGAAATTCGCTCGCTGCGCTTTCGGCCCTGCTGATCCGCCCGGACGACGCACCGTCGAATACGCTTGAAGGGCTGGTCCGCGACATGCTTCGGCCGATGCTGCGCGAATGGCTGGACGCCAATTTGCCCGAACTGGTGGAAAAAATGGTCGCGAAGGAAATCGCCCGCCTGACCGAGGGACGGCTTTAACACCTGTCGCTTCAAGAATTACGGATAGGGGTGGGTTGCTGCCATTCGGCCCCAAGTCAATTCCGTCGGCAGGGACCCCGCTTCCTTTTGACAAGCTTGAAGAAAAAGCTGGGTCCCTGCCTTCGCAGGGACGACGATTCAAGTTTTACCTGTCGCGAAAAGTAGGTCGTCCTCCATGCAGGTCGGTATTACCTCAAAGGCCTGAACGCAACGCCCCGCCTGCCACAACCCCGATATGCCCCTCGCCCCGGGCCTGCGCGGCTTCCACCTGCCGCTGGCGTTCGCGGTAGCGGGCGCGCTGGGCCTCGTCGCGGGCGTCATGGCAATGCGGGCAGGACACGCCCTCGACATAGAGCGGTGACGCGCGCTCATCCGGCGATACCGGCATGCGGCAGGCATGACACAGGCCATGCTCCCCCTCGACCAGGCCATGGCCGACCGCGACGCGCTGATCGAAGACGAAGCACTCGCCCTGCCATTTGCTTTCGTCCGCCGGAACGAATTCCAGATATTTGAGGATGCCGCCCTTCAGGTGATAGACATCCTCGAAGCCACGGCTCTTCACAAAGGCGGTGGACTTTTCGCACCGGATGCCGCCCGTGCAGAACATTGCGATTTTCGGTTGCCTGCCCTGTTCCAGCTTTTGCGCATAGGCGTCGAACCAGTCCGGGAATTCGCCGAAGCTCGCCGTCTCCGGATCGATCGCGCCCTCAAAGGTGCCGATAGCCACTTCATAGGCATTGCGTGTGTCGATCAGGATCGTGTCGGGATCGGAAATCAGCGCGTTCCAGTCCTGCGGCTCGACATAGGTGCCCGCATTGGCGGCAGGGTCGAGATCGCCCGCGCCCATCGTCACAATCTCTTTCTTCAGCCGCACCTTCATCCGGTAAAAGGGCATTTCGCTGGCGCTGGAATATTTGACGTCCAGGCCGTCACAGCCGGGAAGCTGCCTGATATGGCCGATCACCTGCGCCAGCGCGTTTTCACCGCCGGCAATGGTGCCGTTGATACCCTCCCGCGCCAAAAGCAGCGTGCCCTTTATGCCGACCGCATCGCACAGCGCCTGCAACGGCCCCCGCAGCGCGGCGGGATCGTCGAAACGCGCAAAGCGGTACAGGGCGGCGACAGTGACTGAAGGGGCGGTCATGGGCAGGCCCTATACAATAGCCTCCGCATCATTCAAAGCGGTTGAACCGGCGGGCGACACGCGGCATAGCGGCCCGATGGTTCCCCTTTCGTTCGCAGGTCATGAACTGGTCGCGCTGCCCGAAGCGGCGCTTTACTGGCCGGCGCGGCGGGCGCTGCTGCTCGCGGACCTGCATTTTGAAAAGGCGAGCTGGCATGCCCGGCACGGTCAGATGCTGCCCCCCTATGACAGCATGGCGACGCTTGCCGCCATTGCGGCGCTGACCGAACGGCTGGACGTTGGCGAGGTCTGGTGCCTGGGCGACAGCTTCCATGACGGGGAGGCGGCCGCGCGGCTTGCTCCACCGGCGCGGGAGATATTGACAGGCCTCTCGCGGCGGCTGCGCTGGACCTGGATCACCGGCAACCACGACCCCGCGCCGCAGATGGATTTCGGGGCAGCGGTCATGCCGGAGGCGGAAGTGGACGGAATATTATTCCGGCACGAGGCCGACCCGCGTGACCCCCGGCCAGAGCTTTCCGGCCATTTCCATCCCAAATTCCGCCTGATGCACCGGGGCAAGAGCGTGTCGCGGCGCTGCTTCATCCTGTCGGAAAGCAAGATCATCCTCCCGGCCTTTGGTGCGCTGACCGGCGGCCTTGACGCGCGGCACCCGGAAATCGGACGCGCCATGGGCTGTCCGGGGCAGGCCGTCATTGCGCTTGCCGACCGGCTGCTGCGTTTTCCACTTGCGTCCTAGATTTACGGATTTGTAACGCTCCAGGTATAAAATTGTACAAATCGGACATGCACACTGTTGCCCAAAGGATGCAGTCATCCAAAATGCACGCAATTCCAGACCGTTGGGCATAGAAATCCTATACCCTTTGAATTAACCTGTCGCAAAACAGAATATTCTCGCGCCCTATGGGGAGAGGCCGTCATGAAGAAAAGCGTGTTTCTGTTGTCCGCCGGGGCTGCCACCCTCGCCATTCCCGCCCACGCTCAGGACGTATCGCCGCAAGGCTCGGTGGCCGACACCTATGATCCCAACGCGATCATCGTCACGGCAACCCGGCGCGCCAGCCCCCTGAGTTCGGTTCCCATCGCGGTTTCAGCGGTGACGGCCGAATCCTTGCAGAATAGCGGTGCTTCCGACATCCGCCAGCTGAACCAGCTTGCGCCATCCCTGCTGGTGTCCTCGTCCGGCACGGAAGCCAACGGCGCGGCGCGCATTCGCGGCATCGGCACTGTCGGCGACAATCCGGGCCTCGAAAGCTCGGTCGCGGTCTTCATCGACGGCGTCTATCGCTCGCGCACCGGCGCGGGCCTCAGCGACCTGGGCGAGATTGAGCGGATCGAGGTGCTGCGCGGGCCGCAGGGCACATTGTTCGGCCGCAACACGTCGGCGGGCCTCATCAATATCGTCAGCAAGGCGCCGGAGTTCACCTTCGGCGCCAAGGGCGAGATCACCTACGGCAATTATGATTACTGGCGTCTTTCCGGCCGGGTGACGGGACCAGTGAGCGAGCAGCTGGCGCTCAGCCTGGACGGGGTCTGGTCGAAGCGCGACGGTTTCATGGACGTGGTCGATGGCACGGGCAGCAAGGTCGGCGACGCCAATGACCGTGACCGCTATTTCCTGCGCGGCCAGGCGCTGTGGGAACCCAATGACGCGCTGTCGGTGCGGATCATCGGCGATTACACCAATCGCGACGAAAGCTGCTGCGCGGCGGCCTATATCTCGACCCATGAAACCATTCCGGGGGCAACGCCCGGCAGCACGGCAGACAGCCCGACAACCAATCGCATAGTTCAGATCCTCAACGCCATTGCGCCCGGTTCAACGCCGGTGAACCCATCCCCCTATGATCGCGCGGCCTATATCACGGCCGGCCGCGACTATGTCAGCAAGCTGGAGGACTGGGGCGTTTCGGCGGAGATCAACTATGATTTCGGGCCGGCCAAGCTCACCAGCATCACCGCCTATCGCGATTACAAGTCGAAGGATTACGGCGACTATGATTATAACGCCGCCGACATCCTCTATCGCGACCCCGGCACCTTCCGCCAGTTCAGGACATTCACGAAGGAATTGCGGCTGCAGGGCACGGCATTCGAGGAGAAGCTCGACTGGCTGGTCGGCGGCTATTATGCCAATGAGAAGCTGACGCTGCGCGACAATATCGTTTTCGGCGCCGATTACGGCAAGTTCGCGACCTGCCGCCTGCTGACCGCCAGCTTCCCCATTTCCCCGCCCAACGGCGCGCCGCCCGCCGGATTTCCCTATGCGGCATGCGGCAGCACGGCGGGCGTTTCCGGTCTGATCACCGCTGCAGTTCCCGCGCCCTTGCAGCCAGCCTTCCAGGCGTTGCTGAACATCCCGGCCGGCACCGGCGACACCGATTCCCGCTATTTCCAGAAAAGCGAGAACTGGGCGCTCTTCACCCACAATATCGTCCATATCACGGACACCGTCGATTTCACGGCAGGACTGCGCTACACGCATGAAAGCAAGAAATTCTCTGCCGATCTCAACAATAATAATACCACCTGCCCGGCTTTGCAGTCGAGCCTTGGCGCTGTCGCAACCGGGGCACTGGGGCCGGACGCCGCGAGAGCCGCTCAAGGCATATTGGCGCTCGCCTGTCTCGGCAACAGCAGCACCGGCATCAATACGCTCGACCTCAATGACAGCATCAGCGACGGCGAATTTTCCGGGATCGCCACACTCTCGTTCAAACCTGTGAAGGAGATGCTGCTCTACGCCAGCTATTCGCGCGGCTACAAGGCGGGGGGCTATAATCTCGACCGGTTCGAACTGGGCAATACCGGCCTATCGACGCTCAGCTCGTCGCCGGGAACCTATTTCTTCCCGCGCAGCAATGCCGATGCCGCCTCCCTGCGTTTCGCGCCGGAAAAGGTGGACGCCTTCGAGATCGGCTTGAAATACAGCACCCGCAAATGGAGCGCGAACATCGCCGCCTTCCGGCAGGAATTTGATAATTTCCAGCTCAACACCTTCAACGGCACCAGCTTCGTCGTGCAGAACATCAACGGCTGCGGCGGAACACTGACGCCCGGATCGATCGATGCGGGCGGCGGGCGCTGCGCCAGCGACGATGTCGAACCGGGCCTCATCAGTCAGGGCGTGGAGATCGAGCTGACCGCATCGCCGGTCCGCAACCTGCGGGTGACCGGCGGCCTCACCTATGCCGAGGCAAAGTTCCGCAAGACGCTGGTCGGCAGCAGCGACGGGCAGACGCCGCTCGATCCGGCGCTGTTCCTGCTGCCCAGCAATATCAACAGCAACGCGCCGGAAATCGTCACCACGGTCAGCTTCGCCTGGACCCCCGACATCGGTTCCAGCGGCCTTTCGGGCCTGGTCTATTTGGACGGGCGCATGACCAGCGACTATAATACGGGTTCGGACCTGTTCCCGGAAAAGATCCAGGACGGATACAGCGTGTGGAACGCCCGCATCGGCCTTCGCGGGCCGGAAGAGCGCTGGGCGGTGGAGTTCTGGGGTCAGAACATCTTCAACACCCAATATACCCAGATCGGCTTCAATACCCCGTTGCAGGGCAGCGGATCGTCGGCCCATGTGGCGGCGGGCCGGTTGCCGGTGGCGACGCAGCTCTTCTCCGCCTATCTGGCCGAACCGCGCACTTACGGGATCACTTTGCGCGGCAAGTTCTGAGGGCATATGGCCGTTTTTTGAAGACCTTCTCCCTTGATGGGAGAAGGATACGGAGCCTTACGGCCGCAGGCCGTTAGGCGCAGTTGGATGAGGGTGAGCGGGCCACAGGCCCGCGCGATTGCAGCGCAATCGCTTCACCCTCACCCAAGTCCGGCTAGGGAGCAACGCTCCCAAGCCTGCCTATCCCTCTCCCATTGAGGGAGAGGGTTCCGGACAGCTCCTCCCCACATCACACCGACCGGCA
>CBHCMH010000105.1:0-6650 GCA_965974445.1 uncultured Rhizorhapis sp. | reverse complement strand
AACCGCAATTGCCGAGGTGAAGCGGCAGCTGCGCGGCGCGACATCGGGCCAATGATGCAGGCCGCACTCGACACCGTTCGTGAGGCGCTATCCTCAGGTAAGCCTGCGCTGGTGTGGCGACGGCAGATTGCCGACACCGACACCCCGATTTCGGCGGCGCTCAAGCTGATCGAGCCGGATCGTGGCGATTTCCTGCTGGAGTCGGTCGAGGGCGGGGCCGTTCGGGGCCGCTATAGCCTGATCGGCCTGGCGCCGGATCTGGTCTTCCGGGCGCAGGGGCATGGGGCCGAGATCAACCGGCAATGGGCCACGGACCGCGACGCGTTCGTGGCCGAGGACGGCGACGCGCTGGACGTTTTGCGCCGGCTGGTCGCTGAATGCCGCTGCGATGTCGATGAAGCGCTTCCCTCCGCGCTGGCCTGCCTGGTCGGCTATTTCGGCTATGAGACGGTGGGTCTGGTGGAAAAGCTGCCTCGCCCGCCCGAAAATCCGCTGAAACTGCCCGACATGCTGTTCGTGCGGCCAACCGTGATTCTGGTGTTCGACCGGCTGGCGGACGCCCTTTATCTGGTCGCGCCGATCTGGACCGGGAGCTTTGCCGACGCCGACAGGGCGATTGCCGAGGCGCTTGACCGCATTGATGCAGCCGCCGCGCGACTGGCTGGACCGCTGCCGGACGATGCGCCGTCCCTGGACAGCAATGCCGACATAGAGGTCACGCCGATCCTGCCGCCCGGCCGCTATGGCGAAATGGTAGAGAATGCCAAGGAATATATCACTGCGGGCGACATCTTTCAGGTGGTGCTGGCGCAGCGTTTCACCGCGCCCTTCCCCTTGCCCCCGCTGGCGCTATACCGCTCGCTGAGGCGGATCAATCCTTCGCCGTTCCTCTATTATCTCGATCTGCCGGGCTTTGCCCTGATCGGGTCGAGCCCCGAGATTCTGGTCCGGCTTCGCAACGGCGAAGTCACCATTCGTCCGATTGCCGGAACGCGCCCAAGGGGCAAGACGGTCTCCGAAGACGCCGCCAACCGCGAAAGCCTGCTGGCCGATCCGAAGGAGCGGTCGGAACATCTGATGCTGCTCGACCTTGGCCGCAATGATGTCGGCCGGGTGGCGCAGGCCGGATCCGTGACGGTAACCGATAGCTATACCGTCGAATTCTACAGCCATGTCATGCACATCGTGTCGAACGTGGTCGGCCGCCTTGACCCGAAGAAGGACGCGCTCGACGCCCTGTTCGCGGGCTTCCCGGCAGGCACCGTGTCCGGCGCGCCCAAGGTCCGCGCCTGCGAGATCATCGCCGAACTGGAGCCGGAAACCCGGGGCGCCTATGCGGGCGGAGTCGGCTATTTCTCACCGGATGGAAATATGGACAGCTGCATCGTTTTGCGAACCTCAGTCCTTAAGGACGGCGTCATGCACGTGCAGGCGGGGGCGGGAATCGTTGCGGATAGCGAGCCCGCTTATGAGCAGCGCGAATGCGAGGCAAAGGCGGGGGCGCAGTTTGCAGCGGCCCGCGAGGCATTGGCGTTGGCGAAGGAGGCGGGGTTCGGCCAATGAGCCCGCACTTGCCCCCCGCTCTGGCCCCACGAACCGCATCGCGCTAAGGCATTCCCATGATTCTGGTCATCGACAATTACGACAGCTTCACCTGGAACCTGGTCCACTATCTGATGGAGCTGGGCGCGGAGGTGGAGGTTGTCCGCAACGACGCCATGTCGGCGGGCCAGGCGCTGTCCTCCGGGGCGGAGGCGTTCCTGATTTCGCCGGGACCGTGCACGCCCAATGAAGCGGGGATCAGCCTTGATCTGGTCGCCGCCTGCGCCGAGGCGGGAAAGCCGCTGCTGGGCGTGTGTCTGGGCCACCAGGCCATCGGGCAGCATTTCGGCGGCAAGGTGGTGCGCGGCGGATTGATGCACGGCAAGACATCGCCGGTCAGCCATGACGGCACCGGCCTGTTTCAGGGGCTCCCCTCCCCCTTTATCGCGACCCGCTATCACAGCCTGGTGGTGCAGGATATTCCGGCTGAGCTTATCGTCAATGCGACCAGCGATGACACGATGGTGATGGGTTTCCGCCATGCGATCCTTCCCATTCACGGCGTTCAGTTCCACCCGGAAAGCATTGCGACGGAACATGGCCACGCCATGCTCGCCAATTTCATGAGAATAGCGGGAATGCGCGTGAAAGACTGCGCGGCGGCATGACGTCATTGCCCGATCCCTCGCGGCCGCTTGCGGCGAACGAAGCAGCCGAGGCCTTTGCCGCGATTCTGGATGGCACGGTCCCGGATGATGCCATCGCCGCCTTTCTGGTGGCGCTGAGCGATCGGGGCGAAACCGCCGCCGAAATTGCCGCCGCCGCGCAGGCGATGCGGGAACGGATGATCCCGATCACCGCCCCCGCCAACGCCATTGATGTCTGCGGTACCGGCGGCGACGGCCACCACACCCTCAATGTCTCCACAGCCGTTGCCATTGTCGTTGCGGCCTGCGGCGTGCCGGTTGCGAAGCATGGCAATCGCGCCGCGTCCTCAAAAGCCGGAGCGGCCGATACGCTGGAGGCGCTGGGCCTGGATCTCTCCCGCGCCGGGGCGCTTGCCGAACAGAGCCTGGCCGACATCGGCATCTGCTTCCTCTTCGCTCAAAGCCATCACCCCGCGCTGGGCCGTATCGCGCCGATCCGCCGTGCAATCGGCCGCCGCACCATATTCAACCTCATGGGTCCGCTCGCCAATCCCGCCCGCGTGAAGCGCCAGCTGATCGGTATCGCCCGGCCCGATTACGTACCAATCTATGCCGAAGCGTTGATGCAGATCGGCACGGAACGCGCCATGGTCGTATCCGGTCATGAAGGGCTGGACGAATTGTCGCTCGCCGGCGACAATGCCGTCACGCAGATAGAAAAGGACGTCGCCCGTTCCTATATGGTCACTGCCGCCGATGCGGGCCTGCCCTCATCCCCGGTCAGCGCCATCAGGGGCGGCGATGCGGCCCATAATGCGGCGGAACTCAGGAAGCTGCTCATGGGCGAAGCGGGGCCCTATCGGGACGCGGTCCTGTTCAACAGCGCCGCCGCGCTGATGGTCGCGGGTGAAGTCGAAAACCTTCGCGAAGGCGTGGAGGAAGCGGCCGAAACTATCGACAAGGGCCTCGCCAACGCCCTGCTCAATTGCTGGATTGCCTATAAATGACCAACAAGCTCGTCGAAATCTGCGCCACAAAGCGGGACGAAGTCGCCTATCGCAAGGGCGAAGTCACCTTCGCCACGCTGGACGCCTGGAAGGCCGAGCAGAGCCGTCCGCGCGGTTTCCGCGCCGCGCTCGACGCAAACGCGAAGCTGGGCCACGCCCTGATCGCGGAAATCAAGAAGGCAAGCCCGTCCAAGGGCCTGATCCGCGCCGATTTCGATCCGCCCGCCCATGCGCAGGCTTATGAGGCTGGCGGGGCGGCCTGCTTGTCCGTCCTCACCGACCAGCCCTATTTTCAGGGGCATGAGGACTATCTGATGGCCGCCCGCTCGGCCTGCGCGCTGCCCGTTCTGCGCAAGGATTTCACGATCGATCCGTGGCAGGTGCATGAGGCGCGGGCGATCGGTGCCGACGCCATCCTCATCATCGTGGCCGCGCTGGACGACGGACAGATGGCGGAGATCGAGGCGGCGGCGCTGGAATGCGGGATGGACGCGCTGGTCGAGGTTCACGACGAGCGGGAACTGGAGCGTGCGCTCAAGCTGCAATCCCGGCTTATCGGCGTAAACAACCGTGATCTCAGAGACTTCTCGGTGGATTTTGCCAGGACATTTGAGCTGGTTGGCCGCGCGCCTGACGATTGTACATTCGTTGCCGAAAGCGGGCTGTCGTCAAAGGCGGACCTCGATGCCATGGCGAGCCACGGCGTGCATTGCTTCCTGGTCGGCGAAGCGCTGATGCGGCAGAGCGATGTGGAGGCGGCAACTCGCAAGCTGCTGACAGGCGAATGAGCCGCCTCACCCATCTGGACGAGGATGGAGCGGCGCACATGGTCGACGTGTCGGCAAAGAACGTGACCACGCGCCAGGCCATTGCCAGCGGGCGCATCACCATGTCGGCAGAGGCGCGCGAAGCCATCGCGCAGGGTCTGGTGAAGAAGGGCGATGTCCTGGCCGTGGCGCGCGTCGCGGGCATCATGGGCGCGAAGAAAACGTCCGACCTGATCCCGCTCTGCCACCCCCTGCCCCTGTCCTCCGTGGCCATCGACCTGCAAGTGGACGATCAGGGCGTCATGGCGACGGCAACGGCGCGGACGAACGGCCAGACCGGCGTTGAAATGGAGGCGCTAACGGCTGTCAGCACTGCGCTTCTCACCGTCTATGATATGGCAAAAGCTATCGATAAGTCCATGATTATCAGCGATATTCGTCTCATGGAAAAGACCGGCGGCAAGTCCGGCGACTGGAAACGGGACGCATGAGCCTGCTTTCGGTATCGGACGCGCAGCAGCGCCTGTTCGCCCTAGCCGGAGCCGCCGAAACGGAAATCGCGCCACTGTCCGACTCCGTCGGCCGATGGTTGAGCAGCGACGTCGCTGCCCTGCGTTCGCAGCCCTGGACCGATCTGTCCGCCATGGATGGCTATGCCATCTGTCATGCCGACCTTCCCGGCCCCTGGACCATCATCGGCGAAAGCGCGGCGGGCGGGGACGCCCCCGCCGCTATCCAGCCGGGGCAGGCGATGCGGATCTTCACCGGCGCGGCGATGCCGGACGGCGCGGATTGCGTCCTCATTCAGGAAGAGGCCGAGCGCTCCGGCGACCGGCTGATCCTGACCGGCGAAGGACCTGACCGGCCGGGCAAGCATGTTCGCAAGCAAGGATCCGACTTCACCGCAGGCGCGCCGCTTCTCCCCAAAGGCGCTCGCATCGGCGCGCCGCAAGCCGCCCTCGCCGCGATCGGCGGCCATGGCGCGCTGCCCGTGCGGCGCAGGATCACGGTCGCGATGTTCTCCACCGGCAATGAGTTGGTCGAACCGGGACGGCAGGCGCATCCAAGCCAGCTTCCAGCGTCCAATGGCGTCATGCTGGCGGCCATGCTCAAAGGACTGCCGGTAATCGTCGAGGATCTGGGCATCATCGCGGACGATCTCCAGGCCCAGACCGACGCCTTCCGCAGGGCCGCGAAGGCGGACGTCATCGTCACGACCGGCGGCGCGTCGGTTGGCGATCATGATCTGGTAAAGCCCGCATTTGAGGCAGCGGGCGGATCGCTGGACTTCTGGCGCATCGCGCTTCGCCCCGGAAAGCCGCTGATGGCCGGACGCAACGGGGACGCGCTGTTCCTTGGCCTACCGGGCAACCCGGTATCTGCCTTTGTCACGGCGACATTGTTCCTGCTGCCCCTGATCCGGCATATGAGCGGCGCGAGCGACCCGCTTCCGCCGCAAATCCGCGCCACCCTGACCGAGCCGCTGCCAAGCAACGCGGCCCGGGCGCAATATGTGCGGGGGCAATTGAGCGCTGGAACAGTCCGGCCGCTTGGCGATCAGGACAGCGCCGCACTGCGGGCGCTTGCGGGCGCCAACGCCCTGATCGTGCGGCCGCCCCACGCACCGGCGGCGCAGCCGGGCGAAACGGTGGAATGTATCCCGCTCGATTGAGCCCATTGACGTTCCTTGATTCGTTTCCTATACGTTCCCTGTCCGTTCCATATACAGGGGTCCGCCATGTTGACACCCAAGCAACATGAACTGCTTTGCTTCATCCATCACAGGCTTGAGGAAACAGGCGTTTCGCCCTCCTTTGAGGAGATGAAGGAAGCGCTCGACCTTAAATCCAAGTCCGGCATTCATCGCCTGATCAATGCGCTGGAGGAACGGCAGTTCATCCGCCGCCTGCCCAATCGGGCGCGGGCGCTGGAGGTGCTGAAGCTGGCGGAGGGCATGGATCGGCCGAAGCCCGCCGCCGCCTCGCCCCAGGCGGCGATGCCGCAGATCCCGATCGCGGCCAATGACGTCATCGATATTCCGCTGCACGGTCGCATTGCCGCTGGCGTCCCGATCGAGGCGATGGAGGGGCAGAACATGCTGTCGGTACCCGCCGCCCTGCTGGGATCGGGTGAACATTATGCCCTGGAGGTTTCGGGCGATTCCATGGTGGAGGCGGGCATATTGGACGGCGACTTCGCCCTCATCCAGCGCACGGAGGTCGCGCGCGACGGCCAGATCGTGGTCGCGTTGATCGACGAGAATGAAGCGACGCTCAAATATTTCCGCCGCGAAGGGCCGCACATCCGTCTCGACCCCGCCAATGGCGCTTACGAACCGCAAATCTATGACGCCGCGCAGGTGCGGATACAGGGCAAGCTGGCGGGACTGCTGCGGCGGTATAATTGAGGGGCTTGTGCCGGTCGTTGTTGGTAATGACCGGTTAGTTGTGGTTAGCTGCCACTCCCAGCCACCGTATTTTGCGCTGCGTCGACCGAAGGTAGATTTTCTACAGTGCGATCCGCACGAATGCGAAACCTCCCCCCGCCATAGCCTGACCCTGCGCTAGCTGTTTCCACCTGATAGACGACGCCGATGATCAGAGGTTTCGCCTCGACGCCTTTTGTATCGCCGTCGGAATAAACGAATGGTCGCCCGACAAGGGACTGGCCATATCGGATCGGGAATT
>CBHCMH010000104.1:0-6712 GCA_965974445.1 uncultured Rhizorhapis sp. | reverse complement strand
TGAGACACCG
Source organism: uncultured Rhizorhapis sp. (assembly GCA_965974445.1). Lineage (GTDB taxonomy): Bacteria > Pseudomonadota > Alphaproteobacteria > Sphingomonadales > Sphingomonadaceae > Rhizorhapis. The sequence continues at coordinate 6,702 of CBHCMH010000104.1, read as the reverse complement.
AAGCGGTGGCGGCCAGCGCCCGCAGGAATTCGCGCATCTTCGCGCGCGTCCATTCATGGGCGCGGCCGATGGGCTGATAGGCGCGGGCGCGGCGGGCCGCCGGGGCCGGAGAGGCTTTGGCGGAGCGGGATTTGGGTTTTGGTTTGGTCATGGGTGGCAACATAACCTATATGGTTATGTGTAGGACAGGGGTAATCGTTGTCGCTGTCCATGCGGGCGGGAGTGGGCGTTGGTTTTGTTCGCGCGGAGACGCGGAGACGCGAAGACGCGGAGGGTTTGATCGGGCGCAGGTCCGCTTCTTTTTCCGCCTTCGCGTGCTTCGCGGCTTCGCATGATCAAGGTTTGATTCGCGCAGAGGCGCAGAGGGCGGGGAGTTTGGGAATTCCGTGACGGAATTCTGTGCCAGTGCTAATTTGACGTGAGGAGTTGCTTATGTCGCCGATATGGAAGGTAATTAAGTGCACTGTCAGCGTAATCCACCGTAATCCAAAGGCAATTTAGGGGTTTACGCACCTCTCACCGTAATTCCACCGTAATTCCGAGGGGCGTTGATTGCTTGGGTGAAGGGTTGGCAAAGCTAACTCTCCAAGCCTATATTGCTCGAAAGGAGTCTGTTGGGCATGTCGAGAAAAGGTCAACACGTCGTTCCGAGCGAAGGGGGCTGGAGCGTCAAGAAGGCCGGGGCTGCCCGTGCGAGCAGTGTGCATACCACGCAAGCGGCTGCGATCGCTGCTGCCGAACGCATTGCACGCAATCAGAAAACCGAACTCTATATTCATGGTCGCGACGGTCGGATTCGTGAGCGCAATTCCTACGGCAATGACCCGCATCCGCCCAGAGGCTGAGTTTGCCGCCATTTGAGCGGTCGGTTTTCGTCAACTGCCCCTTTGATGACGAGTTCGCGCCAATCCTTCAGGCTATCGCCTTCTGCATAACGGACCTCGGCTTTTATCCGCGCCTTGCGCCGGAGAATGCCGACAATGCCGCCAATAGGCTGGACCGCATCGTCGAGCTTGTTCGCGGGTCCAAATATGGCATCCATGATCTTAGCCGTTGCAAGGCGAACGGTGAGGGCGAATTTGCGCGCATGAACATGCCGTTCGAACTCGGCATTGATCATGGATGCCGAAGGTTCAGCGATGGGCCGCTGGCTCAAAAGGCCATCCTGATTCTCGAAGATGATAGATATGATTATCAGAAAAGTCTGTCCGACATCGCGGGGTGGGACATTCACGCCCATGGAGGCGATCATATTGCAGCCGTGCGACATGTGAGCATGTGGCTTATCCGGCTGGCGGGCGCGGAGCGTGTGGGTCCAGCGCGCATCCTTGGCAATTACGCGGCTTTTCAGGAATGGTATTGGGAGCGGGAGTTGGCATCGGGCGCATCCGAGGACGATATCAAGGCATATCCGACGGTTCAGATGGTCGAAGCGATGCGGGAGTGGGTGGATGCGGGGCGACCTGTTTGAGTTAAGCAGAATAAGTGCGAATCCGTGTCGCGCTAACCAACTGGGGAATTTGTAATGTCTAATTACCAGTTTGTCGGGATAGTTCTACTAATTTCCTTCTTTGGTGGTTTGATACTTAGCCGCTTACCTAGAAAAGCATTACGCAATGAAGGGGCATTCTTTGTTAGCAACCCATTCACGTTCGAACTCATTGATGAGTATGTAAATTTCAACATATCTGAAGTGGCTGAAGACGAATTCAAAGTTGAATACATTGACGAATGGTCTGTTGGGATTTGTTTCAACCTCTACGGACCATTGACAGATGACAAATGGGAAAGCTCCATTGGTCTTGGATTCGGTAAAGAACGAAAGGCAGCAATCCGCATTTTCCCTTCCCCTGAGTGGTTCACTAGTTCGCGGATTGGATACGCCACTGTCCACAAAACTGGACGGTCTGAGATGTTTATCTCGCTTCCGCATCAGATTGCTCGTGATCTTCTGACAGAGCTTCGTAGCAACCCAAAGCAGGTCGCCTCAGTGGGCGTGAAGCGCAATACAGGGAAGGACGGAAAGACAACCTACGGCGTCTACTCCCTCAGTCTTTCTCCTCAGTGGCCCCATTGATTTGAACACCAAAAGCGTGCAAATTTTCAGTCTACGTGTATCACGTCTTGCTTGCTTGGGTCATGGTGACAGGTGCGAAAACCCTAAATAGCTCTTGGAATTACGGTGACAATTACGGTGACAGGTGCAGCAACCCCTTTTCTGCAACACATATATTGAGCATATTGTTGATGCTCATGCTTGTTTAGCGGTTATTGCACGTGGCGCCGTAATCTGAGCGCCTTTTTCACCTTGGTGCGGACCTGTGCGTCATGGACGGAGTCCACTGCGTCGATTCAGTGCTGGTATATCATGAAATATTCGAATAGATGAAATATTCATGAGTATGAAGTTGTATGCTGGTCAGGCGCTTTTCCCATTGTCATTCTTCCCGGTCTTCCATGTGATTCCCGCATGTTCGTAAAATGCTCGACGGATTCCATGGCGGGGCCGACCGGATTGGGGCCATTGCGCGTAATGCGTTGGAGCGGCTCGCACCTGGTCGGCGGCGCGATGCGTTTAACGGACTGAAACTGAAAGGCTAGGCGAAGATGAGCGAAAAATCCTTGCAGCAACTGCTCGACGAACAGGGCAATATCGTCGAATTCCTGCGCAATCAGCAGACCGGACCCAATGTCTATCCGGGGGTTCCGGCGGAATATTCCAACTGGCGGGACGAACAGCGCGCATGGGCGGAGAGCGCCGTCCTGTTCAACCAGAGCTTTCACATGGTGGACCTGCTGGTCACTGGGCCGGGCGCATTCGACATGCTGGCCTTTCTGGCGCCCAACAGCTTCAAGGGTTTCGTGCCGAACCGCGCCAAGCAATTCGCGCCGGTGACGCCCGATGGCTATGTCATTGGCGACGTGATCCTGTTCTACCTGGAAGAGAACAAGTTCGAACTGGTCGGGCGCGCGCCGAGCATCGAATGGGTGGAATATTGGGCCTCGACCGGCAAATGGGATGTGAAGGTGGAACGCGACGAGCGTACCGCCGCGCGTCCGGAAGCCGAGAAGGGCTATCGCCGCAATTACCGGTTCCAGCTTCAAGGGCCCAATGCCATGCAGGTGCTGGAAAAGGCGATGGGCCGGACCCCGCCGGACCTCAAATTCTTTCACATGGCCCCGATCGCAATCGCCGGGGTCGAAGTGTGCGCCTTGCGGCACGGCATGGCGGGTCAGCCGGGCTATGAACTTTTCGGTCCGTGGAAGGATTATGACACCGTCCGCAATGCGTTGATCGAGGCGGGGAAGGAGCATGGACTGACGCTGTGCGGCGGCCGCACCTACAGCTCCAACACGCTCGAATCGGGCTGGATCCCTTCGCCGCTGCCGGCCATTTACACCGGCGACGCCATGACGGACTATCGCGCGTGGCTGGGCGCCAAATCCTATGAGGGCATGTGCTCGATCGGCGGCAGCTTCGTTTCCGACAGGATCGAGGACTATTATCTGACCCCGTGGGACCTGGGCTATGGCATCATGGTCAAGTTCGACCACGACTTTGTCGGCCGGGAAGCGCTGGAAAGGATGAAGGACCAGCCGCACCGGACCAAGGTCACGCTCGCGCTCGACAATGAGGATATCGTTCGCGTGATGAGCTCTATGCTGCAGACCGGCGACAAGGCGAAGTTTCTTGAGTTCCCGAGCGCGGTTTACGCGATGCACCCCTATGACGCGGTGCTGAAGGATGGCAGGACCATCGGCCTTTCGTCCTGGATCGGCTATACGGTGAATGCGGGGCGCTTTCTGGCCCTTGCTATGGTCGATGCCGAATATGCGGAACCGGGGACGCAGGTGACGCTGCTTTGGGGCGAGCCGGATGGCGGCACCCGCAAGCCCACCGTCGAACCGCACGTCCAGACGGAGATCAAGGCCATCGTCGCGCCGGTGCCCTATTCAGAAGTGGCGCGCGATTCCTATGCCGAGGGCTGGCGGACCAAGGCTCCTGAAACAGCTTGACCGTGCGCCGGGCGCGAAGCAGCGGGATCAGATCAGCCAATCCGTCTGCATAGGTGAGGCCGTCAAACCGCTCAGGTCCGGGTCGTAGGGCAACGGTTCCGATGAGTATGCCGTCTGCTGAAGGCCGGCAGGCAGGTCGATCGTGTAGCTGTCGACGACCGTGCCTTGCTCCCCGCCGCTTACCGTGACGAATTCGAACGTGATGGACTCGTCGCTGGCCTGGATAAGCATCGTACCCCAGTTTTCATTGAATCGGGCGACACTTCCGGGATCGGGGTCTGGGAAGGGGCCTGGCCCGGCGCCCCCCAATCCGCTGACAAAATAGGAAAGCGCGGTACCGTCGCCGTCGGCATCGCGGAGGATGTGTTCATAGATATGATCGTGACCACTGAGCACCGCCGTCACTCCCCACTCTTCGAACGGCCACCGCATGCCGGGTTCCGCATGGCCCCCGGAACTGTAGGCCGGATGGTGGAAATAAACGATGTTATAGGGCGAAGTTGACGCCGCAAGCGCCTGTTGGAGCCATTGCGCCTGCACGCTGGTGCTGGTGATCCCGTCAGGCTCCTGGTAGTTGCTGTTCAGCGCGAAGAAGTGGACCGGTCCTGCCACGAAGTCGTAATAGCGTTCATTACCAGGAAGAGTGAAGTAATTGAGATAGGAGCTGGCGTCTACTCCAGCGCCCGCATCGATATAGTCATGGTTGCCGAGGGACGGAAAGAAGCGATTGGTTGTACTCCCCGGACCATAGGCGCCCGTATAGTTTCCGATGTAATCGCTATAATGCCTGCCCACCTGGTCGTCGATCGACTCGGTGCCGCCGTGAAGATTGTCACCGGTGGTGATGATGAAATCGGCGTTGAGATTATCGACAAGCTGCGCGACGGCGGCCGAGCCGGAATTGTTGCCATAGTCTCCAAAGGCCGCAAATCGTATTTCCGGTACGTCGAGAACCGCCGCCGTGACCATGTCGATCATGGCGTGGCCGTCAGAATCCGTTGCGATAATGTTGAGGTTGAGTTCTGGCGTGCGTTCGAAGTCGAGGCGGACTCCGTCCTTCAGTCGGAGCTGGTCGCCCACGATATCGAACCGGCTGTCGTTGATAGAGAAAGTATAGGTTTCGCCCGGTTCGGGGTTGGCGACGCTCAACGTTCCAACCAACGCTCCCGCCACATTCTCGCGCAGGGCCGGGTCCTGGGTGAGTAGGATGTCTCCGGTCTGCGGCGCGATATATTCGATATGAAGCAGTGGCGCCTTGGCGGCGTTGCCGTCGAAAGCGAAGGCCGTGCGCGTGCCGCTGCCGGTTATGACGAACGCCGCGTCGTGGCCGGCCTGCCAGCCGGACCGGTCGATGATTTCCTGCAGGACCATGGCAAGGTCGGGCGTGCGCTGCGCTGCGCCCGCTTCGTTGACCAGGTTCCACGCGGGCGGTTGCCAGCTGACCAGCGAGCTGGTGGCCGGGCGTAACGACAGGTCGTTGGGCGCGAAGGTGAACGGCGCGGCATCGTCGCTAGCCAGGCCGCGAACCTGCAGCGAGGTGACAACCGAGCCGGTTTCCTTGGTCTGGAACTGGATATAGGCGCTGGTGATGATTGCACCGGCCGGAATGTCGATATCGGTGAAGCGCAGCCCCACCTGCTGGACTTTGGTACCATCAACCGCCAGCTCCAGATCGGAACTTGTGAGCGTCATCGAACTGCCGCGCTGCTCGACATCGTCCGCGCCCGATGCCACCCTTGTGTCGAAAATCGTCGGGGAAGCGCCGGCAATTAGGCCAATGGTGGCGATGGCTGGAGTGGAACTGGCGATGCCGTCATTGACGGTCACGGCGACCTGGCGCGCGCTGGTATCCGGATCGGGGCTTATATTGTTGAACAGAATCTGCTGCACGGCGGTCTGATAGGCGGCGATCGACGCCGACCCGATCAGGACAATGTTGGAAGCGGTCGATCCAGGGTCCACGGTGATGCCCGCCGGCAGGTCGCCGCTGTTCACAATGAGCTGGTCGCCCGCCTTCGGATTGATAAGCGTGACCGTCATGCGCTCCATCTGGGTGTCGTCGGCATCGGTGATCTGGATGTCGGCATCGGCGATCCGAACTCCTCCAGCGCCAATCAAGAAGACCGCAGCATGGCCTGTGCCGCTCAGTGAGGCGTTAAGATCGAGTCCAGGCGCCGAATTGACCAGATTCATGGCGATGGTGGCGACGGCCGGGGCGGAGCTGGTGATGCCGTCGTTGACGGTGACGGCGACCTGGCGCGCGCCGGGATCCGGGTCGGCGCTTGTGTTGGTGAACAGAATCTGCTGTACGGCGGTCTGATAGGCGGCGATCGACGCAGTTCCGGTCAGGACGATATTGGAAGCGGTCGAGCCGGGGTCGATAGCTATGCCCGCCGGCAGGCCACTGCTGTTCACGATGAGCTGGTCGCCCGCCTTCGGATTCATCAGCGTAACCGCGAGGCTCTGCATCTCGGTGTCGTCAGCATCGGTGATCAGGACATCGGTGTCGGCGATCCGCACGGCCGGGCCGCCTTCGGTGAAGGTCGTCAGATATTCGGTGCCGGTCGCCGAAGCGTCGAGATCGAGCACAGGCGCGGCATTGCTGCCGGACAGTCTATATTCGATATGAAGCAGAGGCGCCTTGGCGGGATTGCCTTCGAAAGCATAGTCCGTACGCGTGCCGCT
>CBHCMH010000103.1:0-6740 GCA_965974445.1 uncultured Rhizorhapis sp. | reverse complement strand
CTCCCTGACACCGGCATCAAATTCATCAGGCGGGGCGCGAGATCGATATCGCCCCCGCTCCGCAAAATTTTCGATAACCTGCATTAATAACTCAGACATTAAGATGCAAGCTGTGACATGCCTGAGCTTGCCCAAACGCTCGGTCAGGGCATTGGCGCGGCAAGCAGCGCCCCCCGCGTGTCGAGGAAGGCCATATTGACCAGATCCAACATGGCGGCGCGCGCCGCGTCCAGATCCCCCGCCGCCACGCCCTCGAACACCCGGCGGTGATCGGGAATCGGATCCCGGCGCAGGGGGGCGTGGCGCTGCTTGAACACCGTTGTCCAGGCCACTGCGGCGCCCACCCCACTCGTCAGGGTAATCAGGAAGGGATTGCCCGACGCCTCCAGCAGCGCCGAATGAAAATCCTGGTCCGCCTCACGCCCGGCTTCGGTCGCCAGCGTATGCTTCTGCATGGCATCCAATGCCTTTGCCATCCGGTATATCTGATCGTCCGACCGGCGGTTCGCGGCCAGTGCAGCCGCCTCCGGCTCGACGACGCGGCGCAGCTCGAACAGGTTTTCCAGAAGCGAAACGCTCGGCTCGAACGCGAAAATCCACTGCAAAACGTCGGGGTCGAGCATATGCCATTTGACGCGCGGATTGATTCTGGTGCCGGTCTTGGGACGCGACTCAACCAACCCCTTCGCCGACAATATTCGCAGCGCCTCCCGATAGGCGGTGCGCGATATCTTCAACCGGTCGCTCGCCTCGACCTCGCCATGAAGCAATTCGCCGGGCCGGTAGCGCCCGCATAGGATCGCGGTGCCGATGTCACGAGCGACCGAACCGTGGATGCGAAGGTGCTTTCCTGAAGAATCCGGCTGACGATTCTTTGGTGTCGGCGGATCGTCCCTGATCATAGTCCAACGCCCCTCGTCGCAGCGGAAATGCCTCCGACCCCCTCCGGAACAAGCATCAGCGGCGCCCGTAACCACCCCATATACGTCATTTTGTATGAGAAATGCAAAAGACGGTTTGAAGCAGGTTCCGCGCTGAGCCTCAGGGATGACGGGCAATGGCTTCAAAAGCCGGTAATAATGCGTGCTCTATAAACTAAGAATGGATGGCTGCCGCCAAATGTTCGGCGCCCGGCCTGCCCCAATCCCTTCAACAGATCCAGACTTGGAGCCTCTCCATCGAAAAGATGCTTGACAATTTCCCGCCATGCGCGGAATGGTAGCGGTATCATAAACGTGACTACGGGGGAGAATGTGTGATCGACGCCATTACAGCGGCTGACATGCTGTGCGCCGACTGGCAGGCGGGCACGTTTGCCGGACGCGTCTCCACCCCTGCCGGCCCTACCCCTGTCCTGGTGCGCGACGGGATGATGTATGACATGACGGCATCGGCACCGACGGTATCGGCGCTGCTGTCCATGCAGGATCCGGCATCGCTGACTGGTAAGAGTCTCGGATCGCTGGACACGCTTCTGCCCGGCCTACCCCTATTGTCTCCCATCGACCTGCAATGCGTGAAGGCTGCCGGCGTGACCTTTGCCGTGTCGGCGGTCGAGCGCGTGATCGAGGAGCGGGCGCGGGGCGATGCCGGCGCCGCGGCTTCGGTCCGCGCCAAATTGGAAAATCGGATTGGCGGCAGCATCCGTTCGGTCGTGCCGGGCACCCCGGAAGCCGCCGCGCTCAAGGCCGCCCTCATCGAAGAGGGCCTCTGGTCGCAGTATCTGGAAGTGGCGATCGGCCCCGACGCCGAGATTTTCACGAAAGCCCCGGTGCTGTCGACGGTCGGATGGGGTGCGGACATCGGCGTTCGTTCGGATTCGTCATGGAACAATCCGGAACCTGAAATCGTGCTCCTGGTCGATCCGGCTGGCCGAATCGTCGGCGCAACATTGGGCAACGACGTCAATCTGCGGGATTTCGAGGGGCGCAGCGCCCTTCTGCTGGGCAAGGCGAAGGACAATAACGCCTCCTGCGCGCTCGGCCCGTTCATTCGCCTGTTCGATCGAACCTTCACGATGGACGATGTGCGCGCCGCGCAAATCGCGCTGACGATCACGGGAACCGAAGGCTATCAGCTGACCGGCCTGTCCTCGATGCGCGAAATCAGCCGGGATCCCGAGGAGCTGGTACGCCAGGCTCTGAGCGAGCATCAATATCCCGACGGCTTTGCGCTTATGCTCGGCACCCTGTTCGCGCCCACGCAGGACCGGGACGTGCCAGGTCGCGGCTTCACGCACAAGCCCGGCGATGTCGTGCGAATCTCCACGCCGAGCCTCGGCGCACTGGTCAATCGCGTCACAACCTCGAAGGCGGCGGTGCCATGGACGGAGGGCATCGGCGCACTGATGGCAAACCTCGCCGCACGCGGCCTGCTGGGCGTTCGTCCCCTCACGGAAGTCGTCTGACCAATGCAGACGATTTCGCATCCTTTTTCTTCCCAGTTCGCCGGAGACAATCATTGTTGACGCTAAATACCCCGACGGCAACGCGCGCTGCCTATCCCAGTCTTGCAGGCAAGCATGTGCTCGTGACCGGCGGTGCCATGGGCATTGGCGAGGCGCTTGTCGAGGCTTTCGCCCTTCAACGGGCGCAGGTCATGTTCATTGACATTGCCGATGAACCTGCAGAAGCCCTTATCGAACGCCTCAGTGCCGATGGCTTCCACAGTCCCGAATTCCGCAAGTGCGACCTGCGCGACATCGAAGCGGTTCGAAGCACCCTTGCCGATATCCAGGGCGAGACCGGCGGGATCGACATCCTGATCAACAATGCCGCCAATGACGACCGTCACACCATAAGCGAGATCACGCCCGAACATTGGGACGAGCGCATTGCCGTTAATCTGCGCCACCTATTCTTTGCGGCACAGGCGGTTGTTCCCGGCATGCGACGGTCGGGCGGCGGCGCCATCATCAACCTGGGGTCGATCAGCTGGCATCTCGCCCTGGCCGATCTGGTCGTCTATCAAACGGCAAAGGCCGGGATCGAGGGTCTGACCCGCGCGCTGGCCCGTGACCTGGGGCCGGACAATATCCGGGTGAACACCATCGTTCCCGGCAATGTCCAGACCCCGCGTCAGTTGCAATGGTACACGCCGGAAGGCGAAGCAGAGATTGTTGCCGCCCAATGCCTCAAGGACAGGATTCAACCGTCCGACGTGGCGGCTCTTGCCCTGTTCCTGGCTTCGGATGATGCCCGCATGTGCACGGGGCATGAATATTTCGTCGATGCAGGGTGGCGGTGATGGCCGCAGTCGCGCCGGACTAGTTGAAAATCATTGCGGCCACGGAAGAAGAATGGCGCGCAAATGAGGGAGAGGAAAGACATGCACCAACCGGCGTCAGGACAAGTCAACATGGCCTTCATCGCCGCCATCGTATCGGTGGCGACGATCGGCGGCTTCATGTTCGGGTACGATAGCGGCGTCATCAACGGAACGCAGGACGGCCTTGAGCACGCATTCGACCTGAGCAAGCTCGGGACGGGCTTCAATGTGGGGGCGATCCTTGTCGGGTGCGCTTTCGGCGCTTTCGGGGCCGGACGCCTCGCCGACATCATCGGACGCCGCAGCGTGATGATGATCGCGGCCATTCTGTTCCTGTTCAGCGCGCTCGGCGCCGGTGCGGCTCCCTCTTCGTCTTTCTTCATCCTTGCGCGTTTCATCGGCGGGCTCGGCGTCGGGGCGGCGAGCGTCCTGTCTCCGGTCTATATCAGCGAAGTGACGCCCGCCTCGATCCGCGGCCGCCTGTCCAGCATCCAGCAGATCATGATCATCACCGGCCTGACGGGAGCCTTTGTCGCCAACTATGCGCTGGCGGCATCGGCGGGCGGGTCGCAGGCCGAATTCTGGCTTGGCTATCCCGCCTGGCGCTGGATGTTCTGGATGCAGGGCATTCCGGCCGTCATCTATTTCATCGCACTGCTTTTCATCCCCGAAAGCCCGCGCTACCTGGTCGCACGGGGGCAGCATGAGCGCGCCCGCGCCGTCCTGACGCGCCTGTTCGGTCCCGCCGAAGCAGGCCGCAAGATCGAGGAAATCGACGCGTCGCTGGCAGCCGATCACCATCGGCCGAAGCTGTCCGATCTGGTCGACCGGTCGACCGGAAAAGTCCGCAAGATTGTATGGGCGGGCATCGGCCTCGCTGTCTTCCAGCAGCTCGTCGGCATCAACGTCGTTTTCTATTATGGCGCGGTGCTGTGGCAGTCTGTCGGCTTCAGTGAAAATGATGCCCTGCTGATCAACATTCTGTCGGGCAGCCTGTCCATCCTGGCCTGCCTGACCACTGTCTTCCTTATCGACCGTATTGGCCGCAAACCGCTGTTGCTCATCGGCTCGGCAGGTATGGCCGCCAGCCTCACGACGGTGGCGATAGCCTTCTCCACGGGCACGCTGGAGGGCGGTTCGCTTCAGCTTTCCGACACGGCCGGTACGGCGGCGCTGATCGCCGCCAATCTCTACGTCATCTTCTTCAACCTCAGCTGGGGTCCGGTGATGTGGGTGATGCTGGGCGAAATGTTCCCCAACCAGATCCGGGGCTCGGGTCTTGCGGTCGCCGGCTTTGCCCAGTGGATCGCCAACTTCGGAATCAGCGTCAGCTTTCCGGCCCTGGCCGCCTCGATCGGGCTTGTCGTGACCTACGGCTTTTATGCGGCCTCGGCGTTCATCTCCTTCTTCTTCGTGCGGGCCATGGTCCACGAAACGCGGGGGCTGGAGCTGGAGGAAATGAAGGGCTGAGGCGCTGCCCGACGGACAAGGCTCTTCGCTGCCGGACACCATGGCGGCAATCATGAACGAACAAGGAAAGGAAGACGGAAGTGATCTCCATTTTGCTGGCAGCCGCGGCTGCGCCGGTTGCGGTTGCGTCACCCGATCAAAGCATCGTCATCAGTATCGCGCCTGACGGCAAAAGCTATTCGGTGACCCGCAAGGGCGAGATCATCCTCCGCGATGCCCCGCTCGGTCTGGACATGGCGAACGAGCCGGATTTTTCGGACCTGAAGCTGGCCGGTGTGCAGGAACAAGCGGTCAATCGCACCATCCCGCTCACCGCCACCAAGGCGAGCGAAGCCCAGGATCACTATAACGGCGCCCTCATCCGCTTTCGCGAGGGCGGGGCGAGCGGGCGGACCATGTCGATTGAGGCGCGCGCCTATAATGAGGGCGTGGCCTTCCGCTATGTCCTGCCCGGCGGCAAGCCGGTTGCCATCGTGGGAGAGAAGACCGGCTTTCGCATGACCGGCGATACGCACTGCGAGGTGACCGAATTCAGCAGCTCGCACGAACTGGCATGGAATGCGGTGAAGATCGCCGGGCTCGACCGGGCCAAGCTTTACGATCTGCCCATGCTCTGCGCGACATCCTCCAGGCGGAACCATTTCGCCTTCGCTCAGGCCGGTATGGACGGCTATGCAAGCTCCGCGCTGAAGCCGGTCGAGGGCGGCGTGCAAGTCCAGCTGATAGCGCCCCGTGACAATCCCGGTCTGGCGGTCCAGTCCCCCGATGGCCTGCATAGCGCATGGCGCGTCATCATGGCCGGCGATCGCGCGGGCGACCTTATTGCCTCACCAATCATCGGCAATCTGTCGCGGCAGGCCACGGGCGATTTCTCCTGGGTGAAGCCGGGCAAGGCGGCATGGGACTGGTGGTCCGGCCCATCGACCTCCGAAAAACCCAGCATGGAGCGTTATCGCCGTTTCATCGACTTCGCGGCGCAATCCGGTTTTCGTTATTTCATGGTCGATGCCGGCTGGGCGTATAATTCGGGCGAATGCTGCGGTGTTGAACCGAATCCGGATACCGATATCACCCGCGCCGAACCCGGCATCGATATCCCTGCCCTGGTGCAATATGCCAAGGGCAAGGGGGTCGACCTGTTGCTCTGGACGCATTGGGCCCATCTCGATCCGCGCATGGACGAGGCGCTCGACATCTACCAGCGCTGGGGCATCAAGGGCGTGAAGGTCGATTTCATGGAACGCGACGACCAGCAGATGGTCGATTTCTATGTGCGCGCGGCGGAAGCGACGGCAAAACGGCACTTGCTGCTCAACATGCATGGCGCCTTCCCGCCTTCGGGTCTTCAGCGCACCTTTCCCAACTATATCACGCAGGAAGGCGTGATGGGCGCCGAATGGAACAAGTTCGGCTGGGGTCGCGTAACCCCCACGCACAATGTGAAGCTCGCCTACACGCGGATGCTCTTGGGGCCGATGGATTATACGCCCGGCGGTTTCCGCAACGGCGCGAAGGCCGCCGGCCCCGGCGACGGCTCCATGCCGACGACCCTGCATACACGGGGTCAGGCGCTGGCCCAGTATGTGGTCTATGACAGCCCGCTCCAGATGGTGTCGGATGCGCCCGAAGCCTATGTGAATGCCAGCGGCTTCGAATTCATCAAGCAGGTGCCGACCACCTGGGACGAAACCCGCTTCATCGAAGGTACGCCGCAAAGCCATATCGTCCTTGCCCGCCGCAAGGGGAAGGACTGGTATATCGGCGCCATGACGAATGAAACGGCGCGCGGCATCGACATCCCGCTGTCCCTGCTGGGGTCCGGACGCTTTGAAGCGACCGTCTGGCAGGACGGCGCTTCGCCCAACGATGTGATACGCACGACACGGCAGGCCACAAGCCGCGATACGCTGTCCATCCAGATGAACGCGGGTGGCGGGGCCGCCTTCCATATCAGGCCCATCGACTAGACCAACCCAACGTTACGGCCGCCGCCCTCCCGGCGC